>JAQGLH010000375.1 GCA_028293005.1 Alphaproteobacteria bacterium | reverse complement strand
GAACCCGACCCGCGCCAGATCGAGGCGGCATTGAGCCTGGGTGCGCCGGTCGTCGAGCTGCATACCGGGCGCTATTGCGCGCTGTCGGGCGAGGAGCAGGCCGCCGAACTGCGCCGAATCGCCGACGCCGCCGCGCTGGCGGTCAAGAACGGGATCGAGCCGCATGCCGGGCACGGGCTGACGTTCGATAACGTGCTGCCGATCGCCGCCATCCCGCAGATCGCGGAGCTGAACATCGGACATGTCTTGATCGGCGAAGCGATTTTCACCGGCCTCGACGCCAGCGTCCGCCGCATGCGCGAACTGATGGACGAGGCGCGATGATCGTCGGCATCGGCTCCGACCTGTGCAACATCGAGCGCATCCAGAACTCGCTCGACCGGTTCGGCGAGCGGTTCGTTCGGCGGGTGTTCACCGAGGCCGAGCGCGCCAAGGCGGAGTCGCGGCCGTTCACCCGCGCCGGCACCTACGCCAAGCGTTTCGCGGCCAAGGAGGCCTTCTCCAAGGCGGTCGGCACCGGCTTCAGGCGCGGCGTGTTCATGAAGGATATAGGCGTGATCAATCAAGCGTCGGGAGCGCCGACCTTCACGCTGAGCGGAGGCGCGAAACAGAGGCTTGACGAGATGACGCCCGAAGGCCACGCGGCAGAAGTGCATTTGACGATGACCGACGATCATCCGTTCGCGCAGGCGTTCGTGATCATCACCGCCATCCCGCTACGAGGAGCATGAGGTGAGCGCCAGCGAACCGGCCGTCCAGGCGCCGGATGAAAGCAAGGCCAAGCACGGCACCGATTGGTGGGCCGAGGCCAAGGCGATCCTCTGGCTGCTGCTGGCGGTGCTCGCCTTCCACAGCTTCATCGCCAAGCCCTTCTACATCCCGTCCGAATCGATGATGCCGGTGCTGCTCAAGGGCGACCGCCTGGTGGTGAGCAAGTTTCCCTACGGCTGGTCCTGGGTCTCGCCTTCGTTCCACATCCTCCCGCCGCTCAAGGGCCGTCTGCTCGGCTCGCTGCCCGAGCGCGGCGATATCGTCATCGTCACCCCGCCGGGACAGACCTCGGACTATATCAAGCGGGTGATCGGCCTGCCGGGCGACCGGCTCGAGATGATCAGCGGCCAGCTGTTCATCAACGACGTTCCGGTCAAGCGCGAGAAGCGCCCCGCGACGATGATCCCGATCGACGACAACGTCCCTTGCCAACCCGATGAATATGGCGATTTCAGGGTCAGGGCGCGCGACGGCAGATCCTATTGTCGCCTGCCGGTGTTTCGCGAGACCCTGCCCAACGGCCGCTTCTATGACACGATCGACATGACCCCCCATGCGCAGGTCGACGATTTCGCAAAGCTCGTGGTCCCGCCCCACCATGTCTTCCTGATGGGCGACAATCGCGACAAATCGGCCGACAGCCGGGTGCCGTCCGAGAATGAGGGGCTCGGCGGCCCCGTTCCTTATGAGAATATCGGCGGGCGCGCCGAATTCATCACTTTCTCGCTCGACGGAACCACGCACCTGCTCAACCCGCTGAGCTGGTTCAGCGCGCTGCGCGGCGGACGGGCGGGGTCGTCGCTCCATCCCAGCGAAGCCGCCGCCAAATGAGCGAGCCGGTCGCGGACCACGTCGAACGACCCGGTCCGGCCGAAATGCGCGATCCCTTCGTCCGCGAGGAGGTGAAGCGCGCCACAATCTGGATCGGGCTCGTCGTCGCGGTCGCCGCAATCCTCTATCTCGCTCAGCCTTTGCTGCTGATCTTCGCCGGCATCGTCTTCGCCTCGATCCTCGACGGCGGAACCCGGCTGCTCGGGCGGGTGCTGCCGATCGGCCGCGGCCTGCGGCTGGCGATCGTCACCTTGCTCGGCTTCGGTTTCATCGCCGCGATCATGATTTACGCCGGTCTCGAGATCGTGGCGCAGGCCGAAACCCTGCAGCGCGTGCTCTCGATCCAGGTCAACAACATCCTCGCCTGGGCCAACGGGCTCGGGCTGGTGAAGGGGCCCGTCGAGATTCAGCAGATCAGCCAGCAACTGATGGGGACGCTGGGACGCCTGACCTCGGCGGTCGGCACCGCGATCGGTGCGTTCACCAGCATGATCATGATCCTCGTGATCGGAATCTTCATCGCGCTCGAGCCGCGCAATTACGAACGTGGGGTGGCCTGGATATTGCCGCTGAGGAGCCGCGACGGTTTCTATCGCACCAGCGAGCGCATGGGCCATACCCTGCGGCGGCTGATGATGGGGCGGTTGACCGGCATGGCGGTCGAAGGGATCGGCACCTGGATCCTGCTGTGGATCGGCGGCGTGCCGATGGCGTTGCTGCTCGGCTTGTTGACCGGGCTGCTCGCGTTCATTCCCAATATCGGGTCGATCATCTCGGGCGTGCTGATCGTGCTGGTCGGCTTCAGCCTGAGCACCGAGGCCGGCCTGTGGGGGATCGGCGTCTATCTGGTCGTCCAGACCGTCGACGGCTATCTGATCGTCCCCTATGTCGCGCGCAAGACGGTCGATCTCGCGCCGGCGCTCGTGCTCGGCGCGCAATTGTTGTTCGGCGCGTTGTTCGGGCTGATGGGGCTGATGCTCGCGGATCCCATCGTCGCGATGATCAAGACTGCGCTCGAGCAGAAGTCCCGCGAGGATCAGGGCGTCACGCCTCCCGAACCTTGAGGTCAGCTTTCCCCCTCAATCGAGGGGAGCAATTATTTCCTACATGCCGCCCTGTGCCGGGGGCGGCGGACCGTCCATCTGCATCAGCGCGGCGTTGGGCACGACCTGCGCGACCGAGACGTCGAATTCGAGCACGGCATTGGGCGGGATGGGCCCGCCGGGCGGGACATTGTTGCCGTACGCAAGCTCCGGCGGCAGCCAGATGCGGTACCGGCCCTGCGGCTGCATCATCTGCAGCGCCTCGCTGAAACCCGGCACGACTTGGCCGACCAGCATCGGCGCCGGACCCTTGCCGGCTGTGGAATCGAACACCGTGCCGTCGATCAGCCGCCCTTCGTAATCGATGATCACGCCGTCATGCAGGCCGATCCGCGGGCCGGATCCGGCGCGAAGCACCTCGATCTGCAGTCCCGATGGCGTGGTGACGACTCCGCTGCGCTCGCCGTTGTGCGCGAGATAGAGCGAGGGGCTCTTGCTGCGCAGATCGTCGGTGCCGGCCCAGGCGACCGCGCCCGCGACCAGGCTGAGCGCACCCAGCCCGAGCCATAATTTGAGCACCGTTCCCTTTTGGACCGGACGAAGCGGAACGGCGGTGACGGACATCTTCTCTATCCCGGCTGGTGGAGCAGCAGCAGCAGCGGAGCAACGAACCGGCTCCGCTTGCGGAAAAGCGTCTTAGCGCGCGCCGTCGCGCTCCATCCGCTTGCGCTCGAGCTTGCGGGCGCGGCGAATGGCGGCAGCGCGCTCGCGCGCGCGCTTCTCGGACGGCTTTTCGTAGTGGCGGCGCAGCTTCATCTCGCGGTAGACGCCTTCGCGCTGGAGCTTCTTCTTGAGCGCCCGCAGCGCTTGGTCGACATTGTTGTCGCGAACGATGATTTGCATAAAAGGTCTTTACTCTCCGATCGATGGGCCGTCGACGCCGCGAAAAGCGTGCCGTACGAAAACGCATTAAAATGGGTTCGCCACGGAAACTCATCCGCGCCGGTGCGCGCCGCCGATACCAGCCAATAGGGCGATTTTCAAGCTGAAAGGCGCCGCATCGGCTCCCGGCCGCTGGGCGCCGGGGCTACCGTTGGTTAACCGATTGATTACCCCTCGCGGCTAAACCGTCTTCATGGTTGCGGTGAGAAGTGGGGCAATGAAGGTCAATTGGGCTAATATGCGGCTGGTCGCCGCCGTCCCCGGCTTGATGGCCGCGGCGTCGTGCGTGCCGGCCTCTCATTTCGCCGTCGCGAGTCCGATGCCGGTCGCAGCGCGTTCGGCGGCGCAGCCGCAGGGATCGCCGGCGGAGATCGCCGCGGAGCGCAAATTCTGGAAACGTGCCGGCGAGCTGCTCGCGCCGGTCTCGGCAACCCCTGCCGCGCCGTTCGCGGTGGACGAGCAGAGCAATGACGATCGCGCCCGTTCGCTAGACTGCCTGACGTCGGCTATTTATTACGAAGCGCGTTCGGAGCCCGAGGATGGGCAGCGCGCGGTCGCGCAAGTCGTGCTCAACCGCGTTCGCCATCCCGCTTTCCCGTCGACAGTCTGCGGAGTCGTCTTCCAGGGCAGCGAGCGGCGGACCGGATGCCAATTCAGCTTCACCTGCGACGGGTCGATGGCCCGCCGCCCGCAACCCGAAGTGTGGGAACGGGTTCGCAGGATCGCGGCGGAAGCGCTATCGGGCAGCGTGTTTGCGCCGGTCGGCAACGCCACCCATTATCACACCACCTCGATCCTCCCCTATTGGGCGCCCTATCTGAGGAAATCCGCGATCGTCGGGGCGCACATCTTCTATCGCTGGAGCGGGAACGCGGGCGAAGCCTCTGCTTTCCGCCAGCGCTATGGCGGCCTCGAGCCCGTCCGCACGACCTGGAGCGAGAACGCCGATGCGCTGCCGCGCGTCCATCGCGGCACCGCGCAGCAGCCCTCGCTCGAGGAAGTCCAGCTCGACGACGGCGCCATCCGCATCCACCGCGGCTCCGCGACCCCGGCCAGCGCCGCGACCACCGCCCGCTTCGCTGCCGAGGCCCCGATCGAATCGATCGATCGCGCCGCGGATTTCGGCGTGCAAGTCCATCACGGCTCGACCCCGGCGGCTTGACACCGAATATTCCTCCCCGATTTTCGGGATAGGGAGAACCGCACGCAATGTGATGGCGGGGTTCCTCTCGAAGCTGAAGCGCACCCCACCGTTGTTCGGCAGGTCCGCCTCCCGGCGATTCAGGGGAGGAATTAGCGTCGCCCACGTTTCCAAAGCGCCGGATTGACCTTAAAGCCATGGTCCATGACCAAGCTCACGGTGAACGGCCAACCGGTCCATTACCGCATGGATCCCGAGACCCCGTTGCTATGGGCGTTGCGCGACGCGTCCAATCTCACCGGCACGAAATATGGCTGCGGCACCGGTCATTGCGGCGCGTGCACGGTCCACATCGACGGCAAGGCGGCGCGAAGCTGCCTGATCCCGATCCGCCGGCTCGAAGGCAGCTTCGTCACCACGATCGAGGCGCTGTCGCGCGAGCGCGCGCATCCGGTCCAGCAGGCGTGGGTGGCGGAATCGGTGCCGCAATGCGGCTATTGCCAATCGGGCATGATCATGGCCGCGGCGGCCCTGATCGACAAGAATTCGAACCCGAGCGATGCGGACATCGCCTTGGCGATCACCAACATCTGCCGCTGCGGCACCACGCCGCGCATCGCCGAGGCCATCCGTCGTGCGGCACGGGTGAAGGCCGGCCACGAGCGCATCGCTGCCGCGCCGCCGCCCGGTATCGACCCGGCGGACGCGGCGCGCGCGATACCCTCGCTTCGCCCGGTCAGCGCGCCAACGTCAGGCGAGGAGATCGCCGACTAGTCCTGCGCCGTTCGTGCGCACCAATTCTTTCCCTGGGCTTTCCAACGAGTTCAGCCGCCGGTCATCCGCGATCGTGCAATCAGTGCAAGTGGGCGGCGATCGTCGCTTGCCTAACTTGTTAGGAGTGTCCGATGCGAAAGGCATTGATTGGATTGATGGCGGCGGCGACGGCTTTGACGCCGCTGGCGCCGGCAGCCGCCCAGAATTGGGGCGGCCGCGATTCGGCCCGTGCCGAGCGGCAGCAGCAGAGGGTCGAGCGGCGCGCCGAACGGCAGGTGCAGCGCAGCGAGCGTCAGGTGCAAAGCGCCGATCCCCAGTCACGGCGTGCCGATCGTCAGGCGCAGCGCGCCGACCGTCAGCTGCAACGTCCGGAACGCGGCAATAATCAAGCGGCAGTTGCCCGAGCCCAGCGTTCGCCGGAAGCGGCCGGCTGGCAGCAACGGACGGAGCGCCAGAGCGCGCGTGACGTTCAGACGCCAAACCGGCAGATGCAAGACCGGCAGGCGCAAAACCGCCAAAACGGCACCGTCGAGGTGGCGCAGTCCCGGAGGCAGTGGGACGGCCGGCGGGACGGCAACAGCCAGTGGAATGGCCGCGACGGCAACAGCCAGTGGAACGGTCGCGACGGCAACAGCCAGTGGAACGGCCGCAGCCGCGACGGTAATGCGAACCGCGATCGCAGCGGCAATTGGGACCGGAACCGCGATAGCAGCCGCAACTGGGACCGCGCCTGGCGGAACGACCGCCGCTACGATTGGCAGCGCTACCGCTATGCCAATCGCTCGCACTACCGGCCGGGCCGCTATTACGCGCCGTACCGCGGCTACAACTACAGCCGATTCTCGATCGGCTTTGGGCTGGATCCGTTGTTCTATTCGTCGCGCTACTGGATCAGCGATCCCTGGTCCTACCGCCTTCCGCCCGCTTATGACGGAACACGGTGGGTGCGCTATTACGACGACGTCCTGCTGGTCGATCTCTACACCGGCGAAGTCGTCGACGTGATCTACGACTTCTTCTGGTAAGGCGCGCCAGGGCAGTAAAATCGAGGGCTCGGAGCGTCCGCTCCGGGCCCTTTCTTTGCGCCTCCCGGCAGCCCCTAGACCTGGAGCGCCTGCGCGATCAGCCGGC
Organism: Alphaproteobacteria bacterium; assembly: GCA_028293005.1. Next base: position 688 of record JAQGLH010000375.1, on the reverse strand, counting down.
GGCTGTTGTCGATCCCGTAGAGCGCGATGAAGCTGCCCATGCGGGGGCCCTGGCTGGTGCCGAGCAGGGTCTCGTAAAGCGCTTTGAACCAGTCGCGCAGATTGTCGAAGCCGGCGTTCTTGCCGACCTCATAGACTTCGCTCTGGATTGTCTCGGCGTCGGCGTCGGGGGCGAGCCCCGCCAAGCGAGCGTCGAGCGCGCGCAGCGCCGCGGCTTCGGTCGCGTCGGGCGCGCGGCGCTGAAGCGAATTCTTCACGAAGTCGCGGAAATAAGCGAGCGCATGGCCGATCAGCGCATCGAGCTCGGGGTGGGTTTCGGGCGAGGCCTCGGGCGCATAGCGCCGCACGAAGCCCCACAGCAGCTCCTTGTCGTCGGTCGAGGCGACGCCGACGAGGTTGAGCAGCAGCGCGAAATTCAGCGGCATGCGCGCCGACGGGACTTCGCCGCGATGGACGTGATGGACCGGATTGCCGAGCCTCTTCTCCCACGGCTGGTCGGGATATTGGGCGAGGAACTGGTGATATTCGTCGACCGCCTTGGGAATGATGCCGAAACTCAACTGCTTGGCTTTGCGGGGTTCGCGGTAGATGTAGAAGGCGAGGCTTTCCTGCGGCGCGTAGGTCAGCCATTGCTCGATGGTGAGGCCGTTGCCCTTCGACTTGGAGATTTTTTCGCCATTCTCGTCGAG
>JAQGLH010000372.1 GCA_028293005.1 Alphaproteobacteria bacterium | reverse complement strand
GGGATCGATCTACGACAGCTACGGCGATGTGCCGCCCAAGGGTCGCAAGGAGCAATATGGCGGCAGCATCAAGCTGCAGCACGACTTCGGCGACCTCGATTTCCAGTCGACCTCCGCCTATCGCAAGTACGACGTGCTCTCACACCTCGATTCCGACGGTACGTCGCTCCAGGTGTTCGACGTTCGCGACACGACCAAGGTCGACACGTTCCAGCAGGAATTCCTGCTCACCGGATCGGCCGGAAAGCTCGATTTCACGACCGGCCTGTTCTATTTCTACAGCCTCGCGAAATACGACCCCATCATCCTTCGCAGCACGGTCATTCCGACGAACAATATCCAGTTCGACGACAATATGAGGACCAACAGCTATTCGGTGTTCGGCCAGGCCACCTATCACCTCACCGACTCCACCCGCGTCACCGGCGGCCTTCGCTACACCTACGACACCCGCAAGGTGGAAGGCACGATCACCTCGCTGCCCGGCTTCCCGACCCCCCCGGGTGCGGGCGTGGTAATCGGCAACACCAATCGCTTGCCGTCTAGCCAGACCGACCGCAGCTTCGACGAGATCACCTGGCGCGGCGTGATCGATCAGGACATCACCGACAATGTGATGGCGTTCGCGTCGATCAGCCGTGGCTTCAAGAGCGGCGTGTTCAGCCTGACCGCGCCGACCGCGCCGGCAGTGGAGCCGGAAATCCTCGACGCCTACGAGGTGGGCTTCAAGGCCGATCTGCTCGGCAACACATTGCGCTTCAACGCGTCGGCCTTCTATTATGAATATAAGAATATTCAGATGGCCACGATCGGTCCGCAAGGCACGCCGATCCTGCTCAACGCGGCGGCGGGCGAGTTCAAGGGCGTCGATGGCGAGATCGTGTGGGTCGCTCCGGTTTCGACCGGCAGCCTGCAGCTCCGCGGCAGCTTCGCCTATCTCGACAGCAAGTACACCTCCTATCCGGGCGCGCTGTTCTACGATCCGCTGCCCGGCGGCGGAAACCGTGGCTATTTCGGTGATGCGACGGGCAACGAGGCTGTCCAGGCACCCGAGTTCACCTCGAGCATAACCGTCGATTACCAGCTGCCGCTCGCCAACGGCGGCACGCTCGGCACCAACTGGACCTGGGCCTATAATTCGGGGTTCTGGTGGGATGCGCAGAACCGCGTCGAGGAGCCGAGCTTCCACGTCGTCAATGGCGAGGTCAGCTACGCGACGCCGGACGAGCTGTGGGGCGTGCGCGTCTTCGTGCGCAACCTGTTCGACAAGGAGCGCTTCCTGTTCCAAAGCATCGGCGTCAACGGCGATACCGGTGCCGCGCACTCGCCGCGCACCTACGGCATCGCCGTCAGCCACAAGTTCTGACCCGCTTCTTCCTCCTCCCGTGCATTTGCAGGGGAGGAGGACCGCGTAGCGGTGGAGGGGCAACTTGAATGCTGTCTGAGAGTGGGCGGGTTCCGGCAGCGGGGCCCGCCGACTTCGTTTGGAGAAGGTCGCGGCGGGCGGTTGCGGGCGGGCTAGGGCTCGGCTAGACGCGCTGTCGTTGCCCCTGTGGCGGAATTGGTAGACGCGCTCGACTCAAAATCGAGTTCTGCAAGGAGTGCCCGTTCGACTCGGGCCAGGGGCACCATTCGCGATGAGTGGCGATAAGCCGCCGCTGGCGGGACATTTTATCGTCATCGCGCCGGATGGCTGAGACGGGCGCTCAGCGAAAGCTTGAGCCGATTGCGTCCTTGGTCAGCCGGCCCAGCTTGGCATCAAGCCAGCACGATCATCCGCACGCCGCGGCGCGCGAGAGCAGGAACGCCTTCTCGCGCGCGTTGCGGGTAAGGCTCGCGGCGGCTTCGAACTGCGCCTTGGCCTCGCCACGACGGCCGGCGCGAAACAGGAAGTCCGCTTTCGCAGCGGGCAGCGGCGCATAGTGAAGCAGTGCCGCGCCCGCGGCGATCTCGTCGACGAGCCTCAGGCCGACCTCCGGGCCAAAGGCCATGCTGTGGGCAACCGCCCGGTTGAGATCGACCACCGGCGAGGGCATGACCTCGCGCAAGCGGTCGTAGAGCACGGCGATGCGCGGCCAATCGGTCTCCTCTGGGGTGCGGGCACGCGCGTGGCAGGCCGAGAGTGCCGCCTGCAGGGCATAGGCACCGCCGGCGCCGCCGAGGGCTTCGGCGACCGTGAGCGCGGCGAGGCCGCGGCGGATCAGCAGCTGGTCCCAGCGGGCGCGGTTCTGCTCGGTAAGCGGGACGAAGGCGCCGTCGCGCCCCGCGCGCGCCGTCAGGCGCGAAGCCTGCAGTTCCATCAACGCGAGCAGGCCGAACACTTCGGGCTCGTCCGGCAGCTGCGCGGCGAGGATGCGCCCGAGCCGCTGCGCCTCGGCGCACAGCGGCGGCCGCATCAGCGCCTCGCCCGTGGTGGCGGCATAACCCTCGTTGAAGATCAGGTAGATGACCTCGAGCACCGAGGCGAGGCGAGGCGCGCGCTCGGCCCGGCGCGGCACTTCGAAGGAAAGGCCGGCGTTGGCGATCGTCTTCTTGGCGCGGACGATCCGCTGGGCGATAGTGGGCTCGCTGGAAAGGAAGGCGCGCGCGATCTCCTCGGTCGTCAGCCCGCCGATCAGCCGCAGCGTGAGCGCGGCGCGCCCATCGGCCGAGATCGCCGGATGGCAAGCGGTGAAGATCAGGCCGAGCAGTTCGTCGCCGAGGTCGTCGTCCATGGCAGCCTCGAGTTGCTCGAATATGGTGTCGCGCTCCTCGTCGAGCTCGCGTGCGATCTCGGCATGCTTGCCCTCACGCATTCGGTCGCGGCGGATGCCGTCGATTGCACGGCGCTTCGCCGCCGCCATCAGCCATGAGCCCGGATTTCGTGGGACGCCGGACTTCGGCCATTCGGCAAGCGCGATCAGCAGCGCGTCCTGTGCCAGCTCCTCGGCGCGGTCGACGTCGCGGACCATGCGCGCGAGCGCGGCGATGAGCCTCGCCCGTTCGATCCGAAAGACCGCCTCGATCGCGCGATGGATCTCGCCTGCCGCCACGCCTGTCTTCTCCTGCAAAAGCGCCGAGCGAAGCACTCAAATCGGCACGAGAGAACTTACTGGCCGGAAAGCCTTTCGCGATTGCGTTCGTGGATCTCCGACCCCTCCGGTGTCATGTTCTCCGCGAAATCCGCCATGTCCACGACGGCGCGGATCTCGATCTCGCTTGGGCCGGGCATCGGATTGGGGCAGCGCTTCACCCATTCGAGTGCCTCGTCCATGTCCGTGACTTCCCAGATCCAGAAGCCGGCGACGAGTTCGCGCGTCTCGGCGAACGGACCGTCGATCACCGTGCGGCTGGCGCCGTCGAACGCCACGCGTTTGCCTTGCGAGGACGGCCTGAGCCCGTCGCCGCCGACCATGATGCCGGCATTGATCAGCTCCTCATTGTACCTGCCCATCGCCTCGATCAGCTCCGCCGAGGGCATCGCGCCACGCTCGCTGTCCTCGGTTGCCTTGACGAACACCACTGCACGCATCGTCTTTCTCCTTGTTCGATGGAAGGCCAATCGCAGCCTCCTGTCGCCACGACGAACGAGGGTTGGGCGAATCGACATGATCCTCGAAAATTCTTCTGCGGTGGCGTCGCAACATGCTGTCGCTTCGGTCGACGCCAGGCGAGTGAGATTGGACGCAATTCAAGACTTTCGCCATGGCTCGATAGCAGACATTGAGACGGAAGTTGAACGGGATCCGCCGCGTCAAAGCGGCATGCGCTGCCGCAACCACCGGATATGGACCTTCGCAGCGGCCTCGTCTTGATATGCAAGGCTGACATTGAACGGCGATTGCAATGATGTCAGCTTGAGGCACTGGTCGAAGATTGTTTGCGCTACCCTGCTCGTACCAGGACGGACGTGGACCTATCCAAAAGCCTCTGCTTTGGGAAGATTGAAGCAAAAGCAGGCGCCTCGTTCTAGCCCCTGCGCCCATATTCGGCCGCCGTGCGCTTCGACGATCGTTCGACAGATGGCGAGGCCAATACCCATCCCGGCCGGTTTGCTGGAAATCGTGGCTTCGAAGAGGTCATTGTCCGACGAGATGCCCGGTCCGGTATCCGCGATGCATATTCTCACATGCTGCGCATCCTCGCAGGTTGAAATCGTGATCTTCTTCGTGTCCGCTTCAGCCACAGCCTCACAGGCATTCTTGATGAGATTTGTCAGAACCTGCTCAAGTTGGATGCGATCAGCCCATACGGTTTTTGCACTGCCCCGCTCGAACTCCAAGGACACATCCCTTCGTCCGGCGCAGGCTAGCCTCACACTGTCCGCAAACAGGCTATCAAGATCAACCTGCTCCTTGTTCACGCTACCTTCCCGAGCCACCATTCTCATACGCCGAATGATTTCGCCGGCACGTAAAGCGTTCGCCTCTATTGCCGCCAAACCCTCCAAAATTGCCGAGGTGCGGTCGATCTCACCCAGCATGCGGCGCAGCCCGGATGCGTAAGACGCGATCGCGGTGAGAGGCTGATTTATTTCGTGCGCGAGGGCAGCGGCCATGGTTCCCATGGCTCGTTGCCGTGAAAGGAAGTTCAGGGTGGCCTGCATCTCCCTCATCTCGACTGTCTGTAAGGCAATCGTCTCCTCGGCTCTTCGGTGTTCGGTTATGTCCTGGGTGGTGCCCACGAGAATTGGGTGGCCGCCGTGGTCGCCGGTGATAAGCACCTGGGCGTGTTCGTGAACGTATCGGACTTCTCCGTCGCTTCTGACAATTCGATGCTCGAAGCTCATCGGTACGCCGTTCAAGCTAGCATCGTTGGCCGAGATCATTCTGGCGCGGTCGTCTGGATGGACGAACGCCAAAAACGTCTCGAAATTAGGCCGAAAATTATCCGGGGAGGTTCCGAAGATTCGATATTCTTCCTCGGACCAA
>JAQGLH010000368.1 GCA_028293005.1 Alphaproteobacteria bacterium | reverse complement strand
GCACGATCAGCGCCGCCGCGACGTAGAAGCTGCACAACAGACCGACCGCGCCGCGCCACCCGACGGCTTCGACGACCCGGGCGAGGAGCGGCAAGATGATCAGCTGGCCGGCCGCGCTGTTCGCGGTGAGCACGCCGACGACGAGGCCGCGGCGGCGCTCGAACCAGCGCGTCGCAACGGTCGCGGCGAGGACGAGCGCGGTCATCCCGGCGCCAACCCCGACAACGACGCCCCACAGCAGCACGAGCTGCCACACCTCGCGCATGAAAACCGACAATCCCATGCCAAGGGTGATCAGGCTGAGCGAGGACAACACGACGGCGCGCAAGCCGAAGCGATTCATCAACGCCGCGGCGAACGGAGCCATCAGCCCGAACAGCGCCAGCCGCAGCCCGATCGACGACGAGACTTCGGCCGCGGTCCAGCCGAACTCGCGCTGAAGCGGGACGAGGAGCACGCCCGGCGCCCCCGCCGCTCCGGCGCTGACCAGCATGACGAGGAAGGTCACGCCGGCGACGACCCAACCATAATGGATGCCGAGCCGTGCGAAGACGGCCGCGACCCGGTCCGGCGGAGGGGACTTGGCGGCGGAATTAATGAGGTCCGGCATAGCCCCCGCTGAACGTTCGCGTGAAGTGCTGCTGCAAGCTCCTGCCGCGAATGACCCTCGCCCGCAAGGGCGCAAGGTGCGAGGGAGCGGTTGTCCGCCCTCGCTCCCGCTCTCCCCTGCTAAGCAGGCGCGGCGCGCGCAGCTGCTCAGTCGTTCAAATAGGCGACCGCGCTGATCTCGATGATCCACTCGGGCCGTGCCAGCGCAGCCACTCCGACTGCCGTCCAGGCAGGCACCTTCTCTCCGAAGAAGCTGTTCTTGACCTTGTGGACGGTCGGAAGGTGTCCGACGTCGGTATGGTAGGTTCGCAGGTCGACGATATTATCGAAGCTCGCGCCGGCTTCCTCGAGCACCAGCTTGACGTTCTCGAAGGCTTTGGTGATCTGCTCTTCGACGCCCTCGATCGTGTTCCAGTCGGCATCCCGCCCTACCTGACCGGCGATGTAGAGCAAGTTCCCCACTCGCACGCCCGGCGTGTATCGCGACTTCTCGTGGATGATCTTCATCTCTTCCGGAATGATGTCCTGACGTTGTGGCACCTGTTGCTCCTCCGTGCGCAATCGGGCGGTTTCTCCGCCCCCGGCAACGGCTCTTACAGCGCAGGTGCGGCGAGACCTAGAGCGAGGCTTCGCTCTGCGTGCTTCATCCCGGCGAAGACTGGCATTCCACGCCGCCCGGGCCACCCGCACGACGAAGCAGCTGTATTCAAGCGTCCCGAGCGAGGCCAGGAGGAGCACGCCTTTCAATTCGTTCCGGCGCGAATTCGATTCTTGCCGTCGCCCTCTCCGGAACTGCCGGGTCCTCAGGCATTTGAAGCACGATTCGAAGCGCGAGAGACCATGATGCGTGCGGCCAAGCTGAATTCGAGCGCAATCGCGCGGATCCTCTACGACGATGAGGCGCGCACGCTCAGCATCTGGTTCCACGGCAGCGGACGCTATGTCTATTTCGACGTGCCGCCTGAAACCTTTGATGCTTTCTGCAAGGCCCCTTCCGCGGGCGCGTATTTCCGCGACCGCGTCAAAGGCCGCTATCGCTACATCTCCGATCCCGGCCGCAAGCGCTTCCGCCCGGCCGACGCAGCCTAGCCGCGCCTGCGCGGCGCCAATTGAAAAGACCCTCCGGCTCGGTCATCCTCGCCGGCAACGGGAGGCGCGAATGGAAAATGTGGTGGTGCAAGATGTCGAGCGTGCCGATGCTTCGATTGTCGACGCGCTGGGCGAATGCGGTGTCGCCACCGTCCATGAGGCGCAGGGACGGATCGGGCTACTCGCCGCCTCGCTGCGCCCGATCTATGCGGGCGTCCGCCTCGCCGGTTCAGCGGTCACCATTTCTGCGCCTCCGGGCGACAATTGGATGCTGCACGTCGCGATCGAGCAGCTCCTGCCGGGAGACATATTGGTGCTCGCGCCGACCGAGCCGTGCGACCAGGGCTATTTCGGCGAATTGCTCGCGGTCTCGGCGATGGCGCGCGGCTGCCGCGGGCTGGTGATCGATGCCGGCGTCCGCGATGTGCGCGATCTCACGGCGATGGGATTTCCGGTCTGGTCGAAAGCCGTGTTCGCGCAAGGGACGGTCAAGGCGCGGCTGGGCTCCGTCAACGTGCCGATCACCTGCGCCGGCGCCGCCGTCTCGGCCGGCGACGTGATCGTTGCCGACGACGATGGGGTTTGCGTCGTCGAGCGCGCGCGTGCCGGCGAGGTGCTGGTGAAAGCCCAGGCCCGCGAAGCCGCGGAGGTGGAGAAGAGAAAGCGGCTCGCCATGGGCGAGCTCGGGCTCGACATGTACGATATGCGCGGCGCGCTGGCGGAGCTCGGCCTCAAATATATTTGAGCGGCCTCACACGAGCGTCGTGAGATCGACGCGGCGGTTGTCGGGCTTGTAGGGCGCAGGCGCGACTTTCGCCTTGATCTCGCGCTGCGGCTCGCCGGGCTCGCCCCAGACGACGACGACCTCGGTCCCCGGCTCGGAGTGCGCTACGTCGATCACGCACAAAGACAGCATCTCGCGATAATAATAGCTGTAGCCGCGCGAGGTCGAAACACCCACTTCGTTGCCCACGTTCAGCACCTTGTCGGCATACATGAAGCCGCGCTGGTCGCGGGGCATCTCCATGAAATGATAGGGCTTTCCGGCGCGGAACAGCGAGGCGTAGACGTCGACCACATCGTCGGCGTTCCAGACCAGGGTTCGGATGATGCGGCGCGGATGCGCGACCTCCTCCTCGAGCGCCTCGCGGCCAAGAAAATCGTGATCGAATTTCACATTCTTGCCCCAGCCGAGCTCGACCGGGCTGCGGTACCAATCGGCGATATCGGTCGATTCGAAGCTGCCGGCGATGTTGAACGTTGCCGAGGAGGCAGGCATGTTGCCGCGGAATTCGGCGAGATATTCGGCCATGTCGTCGTCGAAGATCGCGGGCATGTAATCGGTGATGATCGTCGGGAAGCAGGCTTCGAGATGGTTGATGAACACCGCCCGGCCGCCCAGTCGGCGAAGGCCATATCCATGCCCGGCCTCCAGTATCGCCTCGTAGACGAGCGAGGCCTGCTCCGCGGCGCCTTGCAGCTCGAAGCCGGGCTCGCCCGACATGCCCTGGCGAAGCGCGGTCACCGGCACCCCGGCGATCTCGATCTGGCCGTTGCGCATAAAGCCGATGTCACGCAGCGGGCGACCGCTCGCTTTCTCGACGACCGCGATCGCGTTCGGGCCCGCAACCTGGAAGTTGAAGCTGTCGCGCGCGGTGGAGCGCGCGTCGTAATCGCCGTGGCGCAGCAGATAATCGACCCAGAAAGTGCCGCGCCCGAACATCCGGAACGATTGGTCGGCGAGGCGCGTGACGATCCCCTCATGTATCACCTTGCCGTTTTTGTTGCAGTGGATGACGTGCTTCGATTGATCGATCTCGAACTTGGCGAAGCTGTTGACCGAGCAGTCCGACAGCAGGCGCAACGCGTCGGGGCCGCTGAACGTCCGGTCCCACAGGAAGGACCAGTCGCCAATATAGCAGCTCTCCTTCCACGACATGCTCTCGTCGAGCCAGTCGGTATATTCGGGTAGGCCCCAGCGGGTCGTGAAATAGCCGGGAGGTGTCGAGCGCATTTGCCTGATGTTCGTGGCCATCGCCTATCGTCCTCTCAGTTTGGCCTTGCTCTGCTTATGGCCCGAGCGTGGTGCGCGGCGGCGTGACGGTCAAGCCTGCCGCCGCAAAGCTGTTTCCAGCGAGTTATTTACGATCTAGTCTGCTCGACGAGCGGATGCAGGATGGATGATGCCATGACGATGGATGTTGCCACCAAAGACGAAGGCTTTGTCGATACGGTCGACCGC
>JAQGLH010000358.1 GCA_028293005.1 Alphaproteobacteria bacterium | reverse complement strand
CCGGGCTGCCGCCCGATTTTCCGCAGGATGTCACCTACGCCACGTCGCTGGTCGGCTACGAGCTGTGCCGCATCCCGATCGCGGCACGGAACGACACGTTCGGCAGCACCGGCTATTCCGATTCCGGCTGGCCGACGCCCGAGCCCCCGCATCGCTGCAACCAGATGTATTTCGAGCCGATCCTGCAGCGCCACATGGTCGCGACCGATCGCATTCAAATATTGTACGAGACCGAAATCCTCGAGGTTTCGCAGGACGAGAATGGCGTGCGGGCAAAAGGGGTCGCCGTCGATGGCAAGGAACTTACCTTCGAGGCCGAGTATCTGGTCGGATGCGACGGCGGCCCTTCGCTGGTGCGCAAGGCGATCGGCGCGAAATTCGAAGGCGCCGACGCTCTGTCGCGCACGCGCTCGACGTTCGTGCGTGCGCCCGATCTTCTCAAGATGCTGCCGCACAAGCCGGCCTGGATGACGTGGTTCCTCAACCGCGACGGCTGGGGCAATGCCGTTGCGATGAACGGCGACGATTTGTGGGCCTTCCACCTCTGGCTGCCGCCGCACCTCGCCGACTTTGGCGATCTTGATCCGGTGAAGGCGATCCGCTCGGCGATCGGCACCGAGACCGAATTCGAGATTCTCAGCATCGACGATTGGGTCGGGCGGCGCTTTGTGGCGAACAAGTTCCGCGATCGCCGGATCTTCATCTGCGGCGATGCCGCGCACCTTTGGGTGCCGTTCGCCGGCTATGGCATGAATGCCGGCATCGCCGACGCCTGGACGCTGTCGTGGCAACTCGCCGGCGCAGTCAACGGCTGGGGCGGGCCGCGGCTGCTCGACGGCTATGATGTCGAACGGCGCCCGGTCACCGATCAGGTGTCACGCCACGTGATGTCGATTGCGCTCAGCCATTTCGACGTCAATTTCGTCACCAACCCGCCGGCCGAGCTCTATCTGGAAGGACCGGAAGGGGATGCCGTTCGCGAGAAGGCGGGCCGCTTTTTCTACGACGTCAATGTCGGCCAGTTCGCCTCGTCCGGCCTCAATTTCGCGACCTATTTCGAGGGATCGCCGATCATCGCTTATGATGGCGTCGCCGCGCCTGCTTACGATCTGAGCACGTACCAGCCCTCGACCGTTCCGGGCTGCCGGACGCCGCATCTCTGGCTGCCCGACGGCCGCTCGCTCTATGATGCCATGGGCCGGGATTTCGCCCTGTTGCGGTCCGACCCGGCGGTGAATGTTACCGCGCTGATCGATGCTGCGGAGAAGCGCGGCTTGCCGCTCAGGCTGATCGACATTCCTGCGGACGGCGGCGATAATCCTTATGATTTCAAGCTCGTGCTTTCGCGTCCCGACCAGCATGTCGCATGGCGCGGTGATGCGCTTCCCGCCGATCCCGGCGCGCTGCTCGATCGGGTCAGCGGCGCGGCGGGCTGAGGTGAAATTGATCCAAATTGCACAGCATTGTTGTCCCGAAACGCCGGTGCTATAGCTCCCGGTGAAATCTTTGCCCGTGGTGCCGAATCTTTTGCAAGATGGCGCAGCGGCGCTCAGCGATCATCAAACCAAATAATGCTTTTTAGAGGAGAGGAAGATGGCCGGTAACCTGATGAAGCCGCAGGACGTGAAGGGTGCGTGGGCAATCGTCCCGACGCCGTCGACGCCCAATGCGTCGGATTGGCGTGCCGAAAACACGGTCGATCTCGACGAGGCGGCGCGCGTCGTCAACGAGCTGATCGACGCCGGCATCGACGGCATCCTCAGCATGGGAACGCTCGGCGAAGCGGCGACGCTGACGCTCGACGAGAAGCGCGACTATATGCGCGCGATCGTCGATGCGGCGCGCGGCCGGGTGCCGGTGTTCGTCGGGACGACCTGCCTCAACACGCGCGACACGATCGCGCTGACCCGCGAAGCCCGCGAAATGGGCGCCAACGGCACGATGCTCGGCATTCCGATGTGGTGCGCACCCAGCGTCGATGTGGCGGTGCAATTCTACCACGATGTCGCCGAGGCGGTGCCCGACATGAACATCGCTGTCTATGCCAATCCTGAGGCGTTCAAGTTCGAATTCCCGACACCTTTCTGGGGCCGGGTCGCCGAGATCCCGCAGGTCGTCACCGCCAAATATATCGGCGTCGCCAATCTGATGCGCGATCTTGGCGCGATCAAAGGCCGTATCAAGCTGCTGCCGATCGATTTCGATTATTACGCGGCCGCGCGCATCGACGACAGCGTCGATGCCTTCTGGTCGAGCGGCGCGGTCTGCGACCCGATCGTCACCATGACCCTGCGCGATCGCATCGCCGATGCGCGCAAGACCGGCGATTGGAGCAAGGCGCTCGCGCTCACCGCCAAGATGGGCCCGACCGCGGCTCCTTTGTTCCCGCAGGGCAGCTTCAAGATCTTCTCGACCTACAATATCGGTCTGGAGAAGGCGCGGATGGATGCCGCCGGCTGGATGAAGGCCGGGCCGATCCGTCCGCCCTATCATATCGTTCCCGAGGAATATCTCGCCGGTGCCCGCAAGTCGGGCGAGATGTGGGCTGCGCTCGGCCGCGAGCTTCGCGCCGAGAGCCAGCCCCTCAGCAGCGCTGCATAAAAAGGTCAGGCAATGAACTCCCCATCGGTTGAATGGTCGGAACATATCAACGAAGTTCCGAAAGAGGTCTTCGTGCGCGAAGACGTCTACCAGGTCGAGCTCCAGCGCATCTTCTACGGTGCGCAATGGCATCCGCTCGCGCATGAGAGCGAGGTGCCGAACAACGGCGATTACAAGACGACCAACCTCGCCGGCGTGCCTTTGCTCGTCGCGCGGGGCCAGGACGGTGTCGTGCGGGTGTTCTACAACAGCTGCTCGCACCGCGGGAACCAGGTCGAGACCGCGCCGATGGGCAACAAGAAAGAGTTCGAATGCCCGTACCACCGCTGGCTGTTCAGCACTGAGGGCAAGCTGATCGGCTGCTCGAACGAGCGCGAATTCTCGCCCGGCTTCGACCGCAAGGACTATCCGCTCGCGCAGCCGCGGATGGAAATGTATCTCGGCCTGATCTTCATCACCATGTCGCCCGAGACCGAGTCCCTCGACGAATTCATCGGCGATCTCAAGCCGACGCTCGCGACGCTGATGGCCGGCGACGGTCGCCTGAAGCTGCTCGGCTATCAGAAGGTCCGCTACGACACCAATTGGAAGGCCTATACCGACAATGACGGCTATCACGCGCCGTTGCTCCACCAGGCGTTCAGCCTGCTTAACTGGCAGGGCGCGAGCGGGCGCCAGTATACGGCGACCAAGCGCGGCCATATCGGCTTCGAGGCCGGGCTGTCGGTGGCGAGCCAGCAGACCGTGCTCAAGGACCCGACCCTGATCGAGTACAGGGGCAGCAGCCACGCGATCGGTTCGCGGCTGGTCAACATGTTCCCGACGTTCGTTGCGACCAAGCATCTCGACGTGATCAACCTCAGGTTCGCGACCGCGCTTGGGCTTGAGAAGGTCGAGGTCCATTATGCTTATTTCGCGCATCAGGACGACGACGAGGAGATGGTCCGCCATCGCCTGCGGCAGAGCTCGAACCTGCTTGGACCGTGCGGGCTGATCAGCATGGAGGATGCGTCGATCTTCCACCGCATGCACATCGGCAACAAAACGCCCGGAGTCGCCGTCTTCCAGAAGGGCGTCAAGGACACCAACGAGATCCCGACGGAGATGACCCAGAACGACGAGACCGGACAGCTCCCCCGTTGGGAATATTACCGCGAAATCATGGGCTTCGAGCGCGGTAACGCCTGATCCTGAGCGGGCCGTGTCGTCCGCCCGGCCGATCGTCTGCCGCCCGTTCGAGCTTGGCTTGAGCGGGCGGACGCGTGGTTGACACCGTAACAATCTTTACGCGCTCTTTACCCAACCGCCGCTAGGCGTCCTCCCGGCTTGGGGAGTGCCGCATGCTGCGTGTCTATGCTTGTATCGTGCACGAACATGACATCGGCTTGGTTCTTGTCGCCGGCCTGATCTGCTTTCTCGCATCGCTGACCTCCTTCGCGATCCTCGAGCGCGCCCGCGCGGGCGGCGAGCGCAAGCTGACCTGGCTTCTGCTGGCTGGTTTCGTCGCCGGCACCGGCATCTGGTCGACTCATTTCGTCGCGATGCTGGCATACCAGCCCCAGCTGCCCATCGGCTACGATGTCGATCGGACTTTGCTGTCGGTCGCGGTCGCCATTCTTATTACGGGCAGCGGCTGGTTCATCGGTATACGCGATCCCCGCTGGACGGCGCTTCCGGCCGGGGCGGTCATCGCCGCCGGCATCGCCACGATGCATTATATCGGCATGTCCGCGATGAACGTGAGCGGACACCTCGTCTGGGACGAGACGATGGTCATGCTTTCGCTGTTCGTCGGCATTTTCTTCAGCACGGCGGCGGTGGCGCTGCACAAGCGCAATCCGTCGCGCCTGACCTGGCGGCCGGCTTTACTGTTCACGGTTGCGATCTGCGGGCTCCACTTCATCGCGATGGGCGCCGCCTCGATCTATCCCGATCCGCGTATCGCCGTTCCGCCGGAAGCGATCAGCAGCGCGACTCTTGCCGTTGTGGTGGTGGCGATGGCGCTCTTGATCATGACCATCAGCTTCGCGGTGGTCGTGCTCGACCGCCAGCTCGCGCGCAACGCCGCGGAAGAGGCGCGCCGCCTGCGAACCTTCGCCAATGCCGCGGTCGAGGGATTGGTGGTGGTCGACGGCGAGCAGATCCTGGACGCCAATATGAGCTTCATGAGCCTCGTCGGAATGGACTTGGCGGCGATCGGTGCGAAGCGCCTGGTCGAGCTTTTCCCGGCATTGAAGCCGGAAACCGCATCGGCGGGGAACGAACCCGCCATCGAGACCAAGCTCATCAAGGCGGACGGATCGAGCTGCGACGTCGAAGTATTGCTCCGTCGCCTCGACTGGCAGGGTTCCGAATTGCGCGTGCTCGCCGTGCGCGACATTACCGACCGTAAGGAAGCTGCCGCGCGCATCGCGCATCTCGCTTTTCACGACGCCCTCACCGGTTTGCCCAATCGCGCGGTGTTTGCGAGCAGCCTTGCAACGATTGTCGACAAGGCGGAGGCGGACGCGGAGCCGATAGCGGTGCTTTGCATCGATCTCGACGGCTTCAAGGCGGTCAACGACGTTTATGGCCACCCCGCCGGTGACGAATTGCTTGTGGCGGTCGCGCAGCGTCTCCGAGCCACCGCGGGCGACGCCGGCCTGGTAGCGCGTTTGGGCGGTGACGAATTCGCCGTGATCCAGATCGGCGGATCGCAGCCTGGCCATGCCGGCGCGCTGTCCGAGCGTCTGCTCAACGCGCTTGAACAAATGTTCGCGATCGACGGCCAGGAGGTCCGCGTTAGCGCCAGCATCGGCGTCGCCGTCTTCCCGGCCAACGCGCGCACGCCGGCAGAGCTGATCAAATATGCCGATCTGGCGCTTTATCGCGCCAAGGCGGAAGGACGCGGCATCGTGCGTTTCTACGAGGCAGCGATGGATCAGGCGCTGCGCGACCGGCGGCAGCTCGAAACCGATCTGCGCCAAGCGATCGCCAGTGACCAATTGTCGGTTCATTATCAGCCGATGGTCGACCTCGAACAAGGTTCGGTGCTCGGCTTCGAGGCGCTGCTGCGCTGGCATCATCCGCGGCTCGGTGAGATCGGTCCGGCAACGTTTATCCCCCTTGCCGAAGAGTCCGGTTTTATCGTCGAGCTCGGCGCCTGGGTGCTGCGCAAGGCTTGCTCGGAAGCGGCGCAATGGACGCCGGCGCTCAAGCTCTCGGTGAATCTGTCGCCCGTCCAGTTCCGCCAGGACGATCTGGCGCAGGAGATCGAAGCGATTCTGGTCGAGACCGGTCTCGAGCCTTCGCGGCTCGATCTCGAGATCACCGAGGGGCTGCTGATCAAGGAGCCGGACCGCGCGATCGCGATCCTGCAGCGGCTGAAGGCGCTCGGCGTGCAGATCTCGATGGACGATTTCGGCACCGGCTACTCATCGCTCAGCTATTTCCGGACCTTTCCATTCGACAAGGTCAAGATCGACCAGAGCTTCGTCCGCGATATGATGATCAACAAGCAGGCGCGGGCAATCGTGCGGTCGGTGATCGGGCTCGGACGCGGCCTCGGCATGCCGGTGGTCGCCGAGGGTGTCGAGACCCAGGAGCAGCTCGAGGCATTGCGCCTCGAGGGATGCGATCAGGCGCAGGGTTACCTCATCAGCCGGCCCAATCCGATCGCGTATTTCGAGCGGGTGGTGATCGACCGCGAGGTGGTGCAGATGCTTCCCGCGCGGCGGGCCGCCAAGCCGCGGATATAGTGCGGTGGCTCGGCGGCGGCGCGCCGTGGGACCGGATCAGGCCGAGCGGACCAATGCTATCCGTGCGTTCAGCGCCATCTCTTCGCCCGACGCAAGCACGCGCAGCCCCAGCGACGGCCAGTGCTCTTCGGGCTCGTTGAGCGCCGCATTGGCGTGGGTGACCGGCTCGGCGACGAAGATTCCGCCCTCAATCGGCGAATAGACCTGGAAATAGCCCGCATCGGGCGAGGACAGGATGATGTCGCTCTCGTCACCCGGCGTGCGGATGCGCGCCTCGCCAGACCAGCCGTCGAAGCCGTTATCGAGATGCTGGCCGCAGATCGGCCGGTCGGCGAGATCGTAGCGGCCGGTCGCCGGCAGCCGCTCGACCGGAAGCACCTGCTCGTCGATCGTCCACACGTCGCCGACCTTGGTGTCGAGGCGCGTCGCCGGCGTACAGCGGAAATAGGGATGCTGGCCAAGGCCGCAGGGCATCGGCTCGTCGGCAAGGTTGCGGCAGCTCAGGCGAAGGTCGAGGCCGTCTTCGTCCAGCCGGAAATGCTGGCGGGCCTCATAGGCCCACGGCCATTCCCCCGGTGCGTGGCGGTAAACCAACTCGGCTTGATCGTCGGATTGTGCCGCGACCTCCCATGCCGCCTGCCAGCCGTCGCCGTGGAGCGGGTTTGGATCGTTAGCCATATTGGGTCGAATCCACACCTCGCGGCCGCGGAAGGTGAAGCGCCCGTTCCTGATCCGGTTGCAGTAAGGGACCAACGGAAAGCTGCCCGCATCGAGCGCATTGGCGGGGACACCCTCGACACCGCGCAGGATCGGCACCCATTCTCCCGCCGCCGCGCGATGCTCGAAGCGCGCGATGCTTCCGCCGATCGCGGGCGCCAGCCACAGCGCCAATCTTCCTCGGCTCAAACGGACAAGCTGCTGATTCGTCATTCTGTTGCTTTCACGCAACGCCGCCGCACGTTTCATTCAGCCCTGCGAAATTCTGCTGTGGGTAACTCATGTTAGGCCTTGCTTCACGATTCCGGCGCAAGGTAGTTAACGCCCGAGTGCGGGAGGGGTTGTAGGATGAGTAGGAAGGTCAAGGAGTTCATCGAGATAAGGGACTATGCGTCCCTCGATGTTTTGATCGGGAAACTGATCGAAGTACGCGATAGCCTGCCTGCCGACGCGGGAGCGCAGGTCAAGATGAAGGGCGATGACATTTTCGGTCGTCAGCTTTCGGTCGCTTACTTCCGGCCGCAGACCGCCGACGAAGCGGCCTGTGATGCGCGTTATGACGCCGCCTATCGGCAAGCGCGAAAGGAGCAAGCAGCGGCTGCGAGCGATCGCCCCCAGCGCCGCCTTCGGGCCGCCTGATCCTTCCACCTGAGACCGGTGCCGCGTGCGGTGCGCCGGAACAGGATCTACCATTCAGCGAAGCTGCCGTCTTCGTGGCGCCAGATCGGGTTGCGCCAGCGATGCCGCTCCTTGTCCGCTTCGCGGACCGCCGCTTCATCGACGACCACACCAAGGCCGGGTCCTTCGGGAATCGGCAGGAAGCCGTCCACCGCGGTCAGCACCTCCTTGTCGGTGACGAAGTTCAACAGATCGTGACCGACATTGTAGTGGATGCCGAGCGACATCTCCTGGATGGCGACGTTTGGCGCGCAGGCGGCGAGCTGGAGGCAGGCGGCAAGCGCGAGCGGGCCGAGCGGACAATGCGGCGCGACCGCGACGTCGTAGGCTTCCGCCATCGCCGCGATCTTGCGGCATTCGCTGAGCCCGCCGGCGTGGCTGAGGTCGGGCTGGATGATGTCGACCACACCCGCCGCGAGGAAGGGCTTGAAATCCCAGCGTGAGTATAGCCGTTCGCCAAGCGCGATCGGCGTGCTGACGAGCTGGGCGATCTGCGCCAGCCCCTCGTGGTTCTCGGAAAGCAGCGGCTCCTCGATGAACAGCAGTCCGAGCGGCTCGAGGACCTTGGCCAGCTGCTTGGCGAGCGGACGATGCACGCGGCCATGGAAATCGAGGCCGACGTCCATTCCCTGTGCCTGCGCGGCCTGGACGCGCTCGACGACTTCGTCGAACAATTTCGGCGTTCCGAGCCAATCGAGCTCCGCGGTCGCGTTCATCTTGACCGCCGAAAAGCCTTGCTCCTTGCGTGCGCGCGCCGCGTTGCCGATCTCGTGAGGCCGGTCGCCGCCGATCCAGGCGTAGGCGCGGATCTTGTCGCGTACCTTGCCGCCCAGCATTTGCCAGGCGGGGAGGCCCGCGGCCTTTTCCTTGAGGTCCCACAAAGCCTGGTCGAGCCCGGAGAGGGCGGACATCAGCACCGGTCCGCCGCGATAGAAGCCGCCGCGATAGGCGATTTGCCAGATATCCTCGATCCGCAGCGGATCGTGGCCGAGGAAGCGGTCCCTGAGCGCCTCGAAGGCACCGTCTACGGCTTCGGCATGGCCTTCGAGGCTCGCCTCGCCCCAGCCGACCGCGCCGTCGTCCGTCTCGATGCGCACGAACAACCAACGCGGCGGCACATAGAAGGTCTCGATACGATCGATTTTCATTTGCTCTCCTGGCCTTCGCCTTCCTGCGCCCTGCTGCCCGCGCTCAGGGCCCGAGCTCGCCCGACGACGCCTGTGCCTCCTGATGGCGCAGCAGTGCGGCGGCGTCTTCCTGCTGGTCGCGCTCCTGAGCGCCGCCGGCGCGCGACGGCGGCACGATCGGCACGACCAGGCAGACGCTCTGCGCGGGAAGCACGTCGCGCCAGTCGGCGATCAATTTCTTGTAGGCGATGCCGACCGGCCTGATGTTGCGGTCGAGATCGTAGAGGCCGAGCGGATTGACGTTGCCGTTCTGCTCGCGAAGCGCCGTGTCCCAGTCGACTTGGTCGGTGAGCGAATACCAGGTGAAGCCGACCGTGGGGATGCCGATGTTGCGCAGGCGAAGCACGTTCGCCCATTCCTTCCACAGCCAGTGGACCGCTTCCTGGCCGGTCGGGCCCTCTCTCAAATTGGTCTCGGTGTGCATCACCGGCAGGCGGTATCGGTTGTAATATTGGCGCGTGATCTCGCTGTAGCCGAACACCTCGCCGGACGCCTCGGTGTGGCCGTCCGCGAACACGCGGTGCTCGTTGGTCATGTAATAATCGTTGCCGAGGATGCAGTTCTGCTTGAGCCGGTGGTGGAGGAAGAAATGATATTCCTCCTTGGTCATGCCGTTGTCGAACAGATATTCGTACATCTCGGAATCGACCCGGCGCCCGTAATTGAGGTCGAGCGAGAGGAAGCGGCGCGAGTTCATGATCTCGGCCGGGCCGATCGCAGCCGGGCTGTCGGCGTGGAAATATTCCGACGATTCGCTCTGGATGAAGATCGCGTCGGGGCGCCGCTTCAATATCTCGACCATCGCGAGGACGTTCGCCTTGACGATGTTCTTGAGCGCGGTGACGAAGGCGCGGTCGCTCCGCATCTGCTCGTTCCACCAGCCATATTTTGCCGAGAAGACCGCGCAGATGAACATCTCGTTGACCGGCGTGTAGAGCTGGACCCACGGATAGCGCTCGGCGAACGCGGCCGCATAGGTCGCGAATTGCGGCGCAAAATCGAGGTTTTGGAAGTTGCCGAGCCAATCCGGCAGGCCGAAGTGGCATAGATCCACGATCGGAGTGATGTCGCGCCGCTTGAGGTCGTTGAAGGTGAGGTCGGCGAATTCCCAATCGTATTTGCCTGGACCGAGGAAGGTGCGATGGATCGGCGGGCCGTAACGCAGAAAGTGGATGCCGAGCTCTTCGACGAGGTCGAAATCCTCGCGCCAGCGCTCATAATGGCCGCAGACCTCCATCTGGTCGACGCGCGTGCGCCCGTTGTTGATCATCGGGATGCTGTTCTCGATCCCGGTGCAGAACATGAAGTTAACGATAATCGCCTCCCGCGCGTCGCCGCTCGAACCCGTGCCCCAGAGCGAAGGGCAACCCCCGGACCGATCGTCGTTAGCCCCGTCATAAAGAGCCGATCGGCAGAAGGTTGCATCCCCATGCGCCTTTTCCTCGCCTTTGTCCGCCTGCATGGGGCTTACGGGCGGCCGGCGAGCTGCATTCGAACGTCATGCGGGGGGGGGCGCCCCGCCGAGCAAGCTGCGTGCAAATTGAGACGGGTGCGGCGATAATGACGCGGCCAATGCGACCCGCGCGCGCTTTGCGCGTTACGGCGCAGGAATAAGAGAGAACGGGATGCGCTGGGCGGAAGGTTTCATTGCGGTCGATTGGGGGACAACCAACCGGCGCGGCTATCTGATCGGCAGCGATGGCCGCCTCCAGCAGGAGATGGAGGATGATCAAGGCGTGCTCTCGGTCCCTCCCGAGGGATTTCCGGCGGCGGTGGCGGAGCTTCGTGGGCGGCTCGGAGACAGGCCGCTGCTGATGGCGGGCATGGTCGGTTCCAACAAGGGCTGGGTCGAGGCGCCCTACGTGCCGACGCCTGCCGGCCTCGAGGATCTCGCTCGCCATCTCAAATGGGCCGAGCCCGGCTTTGCGGCGATCGTGCCGGGCGTGTCGCATTCGACCCCCGATCGCGCCGATGTCATGCGCGGCGAGGAGGTCCAGATCCTGGGCGCGGTCGCGTCGGGCATGGTGAGCGATCATGCGATGATCTGCCATCCGGGCACGCACAACAAATGGGCGAGCGTCATCGGCGGGCGCATCGCGTCGTTCCGCACGGTGATGACGGGCGAGCTGTTCAACCTGCTCAAGGAGCATAGCATCCTTGCCGATCTGCTGTCGCATCCCGCCGCCGCGGACGATGCGTTCGAGCTCGGGGTCGAGCACGGCCTCAACCACGACGATCTGACGTCGGAGCTGTTCGCGGTACGCGCGCGCGTCCTGCTCGGCAGGGCGCCGGCGGAGCAGGCCGCTTCCTATACGAGCGGGCTTCTGATCGGCAATGATCTGCGAACCGGGCTTCGCGTCGCTCCGGTCGGCGAGATCATCGTGATGGGGCGTCCCGAGCTGACAAGCTTGTTTACGGTGGCGCTGAAGGTGGCGGGGCGCGAAGGGCGCGAAATCGACGGCGAAGAGGCGTTTCTCGCCGGAGTTGGCAAATTGGCGGAGCTCGTCCGATGACCGCATATGATCAGTTCAAAGCCTATCTTTCGCAATGCCCGTTGGTCGCGATCATCCGCGGAGTCACGCCCGACGAGGCGGAGGTGATCGGCGAGGCGCTGTTCTCCGCCGGCATCCGGATCATCGAGGTGCCGCTCAACTCGCCCGATCCGATAGAAAGCATCCGCAGGCTGGCGCGGGCGATGGGCGACCGGGCGCTGATCGGCGCCGGCACCGTGCTAGAGCCGGGAAAAGTGACCGAGGTGGCGGACGCCGGGGGGCGGCTGATCGTCGCGCCCAACGTCCACACGCCGGTGATCGAGGCGACCGTCGCCGCCGGGCTGGTGTCCGCGCCCGGCTATTTCACTCCGTCCGAAGCGTTCGACGCGCTACGCGCCGGCGCGCATTGCCTCAAGCTGTTCCCGGCCGAAGCGGCCTCGCCCGCGGTCGTTAGGGCGCAGCGCGCGGTCGTCCCCAAGAGCGTGCCGCTGCTGATCGTCGGCGGCGTTCGGCCCAACAACATGAAGCCGTATCTCGATGCCGGCGCCGATGGCTTCGGGCTCGGATCGGGCGTCTACCGGCCCGGCCAGTCGCCGGCCGAGGTCGCGGTGCAGGCGAGGGCCTATGTCGATGGGCTAGGCGAGGGCGAGCCCGAGGGCTCGAGAGCCTGATCTGATGGTGCCGCTCCGCATCGCAATCATTGGTTTCGGCAAGATCGCGGCGGACCAGCACGTCCCGGCAATCGCGGCCAATCCCCGCTTCCTGCTCGTCGCTGCCGCGAGCCGCACCATCGTGCCGCAGCAGGGGCTGGCGACCTACAGCGACTATCGCGAACTGCTCGCCCGGGAGCAGCTCGACGCGGTCGCGGTCTGCACGCCGCCCTCGGCGCGCTATGAGATCGCGCGCGACTGCATCGAGGCGGGGCTGCACACCTTGCTCGAAAAGCCGCCCGGGGTGACGTTGGGCGAGGTCGAGATCCTCGCGCGCCTCGCGGCCGCGCGCGAGGTGACGCTCTTCACCACCTGGCATGCCCAATATAATCCGGCCGTCACCGCCGCAGCGGAGGCGCTCGCCGGTCGCCGCGTCGCCAGCATGCGGATCGTCTGGAAGGAGGATGTCCGCAAATGGCATCCCGGCCAGCAATGGATCTGGAGCGCAGGCGGC
>JAQGLH010000353.1 GCA_028293005.1 Alphaproteobacteria bacterium | reverse complement strand
GGGGCCGGCTCGAGCCCGGCGGGTGGGATCGCCATCAGTCCGATTACCGGCAGCTCCGCCGCCCGGCATTGCTCGAGCATCGCGGGGAGCTCGCCGACCGCGCAGCCGCCTTTTTGCGGTTCGTCGCCAACGTTGACCTGGATGAAGCAGTCGGGGCGCCGCCCCTGCCGATCGATCGCTTTGGCGAGCGCGGCGACCAGCGACGGCCGGTCGACGGCGTGGATGACGTCGAACAGCGCGACCGCCTCTTCGGCCTTGTTCGACTGCAGGCTGCCGACGAGATGAAGGACGATGCCGTCACCATCGGTCCGAAGCGCCGGCCATTTGGCGGCGGCTTCCTGGACCTTGTTCTCACCAAAGTCGCGCTGGCCGGCGCGGATCAGCGGCACGATTGCCTCGCCGGCATGGGTCTTGGAGATCGCGACCAGGGTGACGCCGCCGGGAGATCGCCCTGCCAGTCGCGCGGCTTTGTCGATGCGGCGCCTGACGTCGTCGAGGCGCTCGGCGGCTGCTGTGTCGCTCATGGCGCGGCTATAGGGGGCTGCTATAGAAATCGCCATGCACCGCCACCAGCCTCTGCCGCGCCTCTGGATGATGACCGACGAGCGGCAGCGCGACGCGCTTTGGCCGGCGCTCGAGCAGCTTCCGCGCGGCGCCGGCGTCGTGTTCAGGCACTACGGCCTTGCGCCGGGCGCGCGGCGGGCGCTGTTCCGCGCAGTTCAGGGGGTGACGCGGCGCCGCGGGCTGGTGCTGCTGCTCGCCGGCCCACCGCACATCGCGGCCGCCTGGGGCGCCGACGGCAGCCACGGCCGCCACAACGCCCGGCAGAGCCGCATGCTGCGGAGCGCCCCGGTCCATGATCTGCGCGAGATCAGGAGCGCCGAACGCGCCGGAGCGGACCTGCTCTTCCTCTCTCCCGCTTTTGCAACGCAATCTCATCAAGGCGCCATCCCGCTCGGACCGTTGCGCTTCGCGCGGCTCGCTTTGGAGGCCCGGCTGCCGGTCGTGGCGCTCGGCGGGATGACGCCGGCACGCGCACGGCGGCTCGCCGCCAGCGGCATTCACGGCTGGGCGGCGATCGACGTCTGGACGTCGCTCAGCGATCGAAGGAAATAGGAGGCCGGGCTCGCGCCCAGCCGATCAGAAGCGGAAGGCAGTCCCGATATAGACGGCCTGGCTGTCGCGGCGTTCGTCGTCGATCCGCTCGAGCCGGTCGTGCTGGATCCTGTAGCGGACGCCGCCGGTCAGATCGAGGTTGCGCGCGAGCGAGTAGGAACCGCCGAGATCGACCGAATAGCTGCTCTCTTGCGGCAGGATTCGAAGCTGGCGGCCGTCGGGGCGCTCGGCTCCGACCTGGAGCCGGCCGGTGAATTTCTTGCCGGCATAGCTGATGCCGACTTCAGCGGCCTCGCGGCCCGCCGGCAGCAAGCCACCGGCAACCTTGGCGACATCGCCCGAGAGCGCGAACTGCTTCCAGCCGACCGCGACGCCGAGATTGTAGGCGGTCGGTGTCAGGCCATCGACCGCGCCCGCCATTTCGCCGCCGGTCCGCATCGCTTCGGCGGTCGTCGCCGCGCGTGCCCGGACAGCGACCTTGACGGCCTTGCTACCGTTGGGAGTCGCGGACGGGGTAAAGTGGAAGCTTCCGCCGCTGAGGCCACGGTTGGCGAACAGCGCCGCGAGGCGTGGGTCGGCGACGGCCGGCGTGAAGCCGCCCATCGCGAGTGTCGGTACGGAAGCCTTTTTCTTCGCCTTGAACTGAGTCGACGCGGCAAAAGCAGGGGCGAGCACCAGCGACAGCGCTGCCAGCGCCGTGCCTCCCACCATTGCCATGCCACCCTGCTTCATCTGTTTTTCGACTCCCCGATCCTCGGATTTAGTATGGCAGGGCCGAGATGACCAGCGGCTGACCCAAAAGCTCCCGGTCGGCGAGTCGAATCATCTCAGCATGTTGCATCTTATCCACAACCTTCGGCAGGTTGGCGATCATGCCGGCTCGCGGAGCCCTTTTCAACGGCGGCGCACCCCGGCCACAGACAGCTTGCCGCCTGCGCGCCAGCATCTATAACGGCCGCAAAGCGGCTCTTCCGAGGATTTTAGTATGGCTCGCATGATCAAACTTGGCTGGGTGGTTGGCGCCGCCGTTTCGCTCTCTGCCTGCGGCTGGATTCAGGAAGATCTTTCGAAGGGCCTCGGAGGCGGCGAAGGCAACGCCTCGAAGAGCCGTGCGCGCACCGCGGACCTAGCCGCGTCGAAGGTGACCAGCATCGGCGTCAATGCCTATCTGTGGCAGGCCGCGCTCGACACGCTCTCCTTCGCGCCGATGGCGCAGGTCGATTCGAACGGCGGCGTGATCGTCACCGATTGGTATGCCAATCCCAATTCGCCGAGCGACCGGATCAAGGTCACCGTCACCATCCTCGATCAGGATCTGCGCGCCGATGCGCTGCGCGTGGCGGCTTCGCGTCAGGTCAACCAGAACGGCCAATGGGTCGATGCGCCGGTGGCGGCCGCGACCGTGCAGAAGCTCGAGGAAATCATCCTGACCAAGGCGCGTGACCTGCGCCGCAACGCCGTGGCCGGCTAACACAGGGCTTCTTTCGGTTATGCCTGTGCGTTTCAATCCGCTCGAGGCCGACGCGCGCTGGCAACAGATCTGGGAAGAGCGAGGCTCGTTCCACGCTTCCGACGACAGCGCCAAGCCACGATCCTATGTCCTC
>JAQGLH010000346.1 GCA_028293005.1 Alphaproteobacteria bacterium | reverse complement strand
CGACCGAGCCCGACACCCCATTCTGGCAGATTTCGACCGCCTCGCCGTCCTCCATCGAAATGAAGCCTGCCGGGCCGACCAGATTGAGGTTGCGCAAGCGGTGGCGGGTCACCTCCTCGTCGTCATCTTCATAACCGAAATAGGTCCAGATCAGGTCGGTGCTGCCGGCGTCGATCGGCACCACCTGGCGCGTCGCGAGCGTGTTCTGGATCTGCTGCAGCACGACCGACGGAAACAGCGACTGGATGCACAGGCTGACGCCGTCGGCCATGTCGGGACGATATTCGATGACTCTCGGATCCTGGAGCTCGGCGGTGCCACCGCCCATCTCGCGGTTGGCCTCCCGGCTGAACGATTCATAGGCGACGTCGACCTCGGGGCGCGAAATGCTGAACATGCAATGATAGCCCTGCGCGTCGACATCCTCGCGGCTCTCCTGGCTCGGGCGGTAGATGCCGAACGTGGGATAGAAGAGATGCAGCAAACCTCCGTGATAGGCATCGCGGCTGTTTTCCGAATAGAGCTTCCAATTGCCGGCCATCCGCTGGCGGGCATAGCCGAGCACCCTGATCGGCCGGTGCAGGATGCGACGGACGTTCGCCGCCATCACATCGCCGAGAAAATCCTCCAGCGGAGGCGGATCCTGCGCGAACGATCCGAATACCATGCCGGCGATGCTCTCGACACGAAGCGTCTGGAGACCGTGCGCGCCAATGTCGAAATCGCCCGGATAGCCGCCAACGCCCTTGAGCCCGCGGCGGAACGGAACGCCGATCAGCTTACCCGCGGAATCGTAGGACCATTGGTGGTAGACGCAGACGAACGTGCCGTCGGCACTGTGGCCGCGCGGCGAGCGGCAGACGGTCGCGCCCTTATGCGCGCAGCGGTTCACCCAGGCGTTGAGCGCCCCATCCTGACCTCGGATGAGCACCACCGGCGTGGTGCCGACCTTGGTCGAACGAAAGTCGCCCTGGTTCGGCACTTCGGCCTCGAGGCCGAGATATGACCAGGTCGGGCCGTGGAAGATCGCTTCCTGCTCCGCCGCGAAGATTTGGGGATCGCTGTAGAGCCGATAATCGACTGCCGTCGGGGTCGATGCCGCAAGCGCCCGTGTTGCCGTCGCGTCGATGTCAATTCTCCTGAGGGAAACCCGCACCGGAAGCGAGGAAGCCCGCAGTGCGCATCGCGCTGAGCATCATCGCCGGATCGGCAAGACCCTTGCCGACGATGTCATAGGCGGTGCCGTGTGCGATCGACACCCACAGATAGGGGGGCCCCATCATGATCACGCAATTCCCCGAAAAGCCCCAGGTCTTGACGGCGATGTGCCCCTGGTCGTGATACATCGCCAGCACCATGTCGTAGCGGCCTTCGATGCATTGGCGGAACACCGTATCCGGGCTGACCGGTCCGACCACGTCTATACCCAGCGCGCGCGCGCGCTCGACACCGGGAGCGATCTGCTCGCGATCCTCGTCGCCCATCGCATGGGGATTGAGGCCGGCAACGACGATCCGCGGCTTGCTGATGCCCCAGCTCGTCATCGCCTGGTCGATCTGCGTGAGCGCGTGGACGATGAGATCGGGTGTGATGACGTCGCACACCTTACGGATCGGCATGTGGTCGGTGAGGTGGGTGACGCGCAACGGCCCGGTGAGCAGCACGAGATAGCCGTGACCCGGCTCCGGACTGATCACCTTGTCGAGCTTGTTGGCGAGCTTGAGCGAACCGGTGCTGATCGGCCCCATGACGTTCGCGGCGATCGCGCCATCGCGCGCGAGCGCATCGGCCTGGTCGAGCCAGATCGCGGTCGCCTCGCCGGCGCGCTGCGTATCCTCCGACAGCGGAAGGTCGCCGCTCGGCAGCGCGCCGGTGTCGATGATATCGAACACGCCGGGATCATCGCTGAGCTTCTCGAGCGAGCGCATCACCCGCACCCGTGCCTTGACCCCGGTGAAGTCCAGCGCGCGTTCCATCGCGGCAGCGCTTCCGATCAGGACCGGGATCGCGGCCTCGTGCACCCGCCCGGTCGCGAGCGCGCGAGCGACCACCTCCGGCCCTATGCCCGCCGGCTCGCCGACCATCGTTCCGACTATCGGTCGCTTTTCAAGCGTCGTCGCTATGGCACCCTCCTACCGCTCCGAGCGGCTTATTGTCTTAGATATTGTAGACGTCGAGCATCGTCCGGGAGAGATCGTTGAGGACGGTCGTCTTCTTGCGGGCGATCAGCCAGGAATCACCTTCCGGCACCAGATCGTATTCCGCCCAACCATAATAAGTAAGCGTCTCGTCCTCGCGGAACGACTGAACCGTCCACGACGTGCGGACGTAGACGCCGTTCTCGCGCTCGTCTGCCGCGAGCAAGCTGAACAGGTGGCAGGTGCGCATCGGCGGCATCGTCGCCGACGACCGCCCGGTGCGGATACGATAGACACGATCCTCCAGGCCGCCGCGGTTCGCGTAATAGATCAAAGAGATCTCAGCCTGCGGATCGGTGGTCGTATCGCCCTTATCGTCCCACGCCGGAACCCACTATTCGGCGTCGGTCCGGTAAAGCTCCAGCCACTCGTCCCATTTCTTATCGTCTAGAAGCAGCGCTTCCTTGCCCAAAAACCGCTGGATTGACAGCCAACGCCCGTCATCCACCGTCATTCCGCTGCTTCCGCCAATTCGTTCATCTCCTCCGCAACGGCGGCCTTCATCCGGCCAACCCAATCTTCGTGAATCGCGATATACAGCCCCTCGTCGGCAACCTGTTCGCCGCTCATCACCACATTGAGATTGATGGCCTTGCCGTGGTCGTTCGCGCCGCGCACGAAGCGCGATGCGCCGCGGGACATGTCGTTGTACCTGCCCGGCCCATGGCCGAAACCGATCTGGCAGTTGTTGAACTCGGTCAGATCGTCCGGCGTCGCCATGCCGCTAGCGTTGAAGAAATCCTCATATTGGCGAATGCGCAGCGCGCGCGCCTTGGCGCTCTCGCCGACCGGCGCGATGCAGTAAGTGATCACCTCGGTCTCATCGACCGAGATCGGCCGCAGGATGCGGATCTGCGTGCTCGTCTGATCCATCAGGAAGACGTTCGGGAACAGCAGCAGGTTGCGGATACGCCCGTTCATCCACTTGGCGAGGTCCGCGCCGTACTTCTGCTTGAGCCAGTCGAGCAGCTCGTAGTTCGGCCGATCCTGGAAATTGGCGTAATCGTTCCACAGCACCGAATGGCCGTTGTGGAATGAGAAGGATCCCCCCTCGAGCTGGTCCCATGTGCCGAAGTCGAACGCCTTGGTATCATTGGTCGACTTGCCGTCGAAGCGGCGCTGCACCGTCATGAAGTAGCTCGCGTGGACGTTGCCGATATGATAGCCGTCGAGACCGTTTTCGGCCTGCAGCTTCCAATTGCCCTTGTAGGTATAGCGGGTCGCCCCGCGCAGCACTTCCCACTCGCCGGCCGGCGATTGATCGACCATCAGGTCGATCATCGTCTTGGCGCCGGCGAGATAATCCTCGAGCGGGACGACGTCCGGCGACAGGCTGCCGAAAATGAAGCCGCGATACGATTCGAGCCGCCCGATCTCCTCGAGCGCATAATCGGCACGGTCGAAGGTCGGCAGATAGCCGCCCTGCGCCTGATCGGTGACGTCGAGCAGTTCGCCGGCGGTCGAATAGGTCCAGCCATGGAACGGACAGGTGAAATTCTTCTTGTTGCCGGCGCGCTCGCGGCAGATGCGCGCGCCGCGGTGCGAGCAGGCGTTGATGAAACATTTCAGCTCGCCCGAGCGGGTCCGCGACAGCAGCACCGGCTGCCGCCCGATATAGGCGGTCATGAAGTCGTTGGGCTTGGCAAGCTGGCTTTCATGCCCGAGGAAAATCCAGTTGCGCTCGAAGATATGCTTCATCTCGAGCTCGAACAGGTCGGGATCGGTGAAGACTTCGCGGTCGAGCCGGAAACGTCCCGATTCCGCATCCTTCACGAACCAAGTGTCGAGGCTTTCGCGAATCCTGTTAAGCTTTCCAGCCTCGGTCGCGCTTGCTTCAAGCATCGTGCTCACAGCTTCTTCTCCTAACTCACTGCCCTCTGACGGTAGCGCCAGTTGAGCTTCTCATTCTCTTCGAAAGCCTTACTCGAGGCTTAACGGTTCGGCCCGGCGCCGGTTTCCCCCCGGACCAGGCTGCTCGATACTAGCGATATACAATTTTGGGCAGAGTTGCAAAGACCGGACGCGCGATTTTCGTGAACGAGTTGGACAATGGGCGGCGCGCGCGCCCCAGCCAGCAGCGACCGGTCGCGGAGCGCAGCATCGCGAGAGCCGAACGTCCGGGACGAAAGAGCTTCTCAAGGGACGTCAGAGACGTTGAATATCCCGATCGGGGTGCTTGACCATCGATTGGCCTGCGAAGTCTGCGGCTCGCCGGGTGCCGCTTTCGTGACCGGCCACATCTCGCATGTGCAGCATGCGACGCACGTGGGGTGCAACTCACGCGCGATATTCCGCAGATGCGGGCCAAGACGAACCATCGAAGTCGGCAATCCGCTTCTTTGTTCATCGCGAGCGGTGACAGATCGCGGCACGATCCCGCGCATCCACGGCGCCTTTGAATTGGATGATGATGTGCAACGAGTTTTACCGGTTGCAATGACGTGCAAGCACGATACAAAAACGGTCCCAAAATAAAAAGCATTGCACATGGGGAGGATACTGAATGCATCTGTTTACCCGCAAGCGCGTCGCGCTTGCCATGGCCGCCACCTCGACTTTGTCCTGGGCTGCTCTTGCCCACGCCCAGGATCAAACCGCTCCTGTAGTTGACCCCGCCGATCCCGCCGCCACGACGTCGGGCGAAACGCCAGTTGTCGCCGGTGACGCCGAAGCCCCCGCCGCGACGCAGAGCGAGCGCGGCGGCCTCGAAGATATCGTCGTGACGGCGACACGGCGCGAGGAGCGGCTGCAGGACGTCCCCGTCACCGTCACCGCGATCACCGCGCAGTCGCTCGCGACTGCCGATGTCGCAACGGTGCGCGAGTTGACCCAGGTCATCCCGGGATTCGTCGGGAGCCGCAACGCCGGCGTATTCCAGCCCGTCATCCGCGGCGTCGGCTCGACCGGCATCTCGGTCGGCGACGAGCCCAATGTCGCCACCTACATCGACGGCGTCTATCAGCCCGAGACTGGGGCGAACTGGATCGACCTGGTCGAGGTCGAGAGAGTCGAGGTGCTGCGCGGCCCGCAAGGGACCGTGTTCGGCCGCAACGCGACGGGCGGCCTGATCAACGTCATCACCCCCGATCCCAAGTTCACCACGCACGGCCGCGTCGCCGCCAAGGTCGGCTTCCTGCGCAACGACGCGAAAGACATCGATCTGCGCGGCTATCTGACCGGCCCGCTGAGCAGCAAGGTCGCGGCCGACATCGCCGTGCTCTACAAGGACGTCGGCGGCTATATTAAGGATCTGGTGCGGCCTGGCGGCGGCCTCGGTGATCTCGAGGTGGTCGACATCCGCAGCAAGCTGCTGCTCCGGCCGACCGACCGGATCAAGCTCGTCCTCACCGGCGAGTTCTTCGATTCGTACAGCGAGGCCAATGCGTTCCAGCCGTATCAAGACAATACGGCGGCGAAGAATGCCCCGGGCGTGATCCTCCCGAACGACGCGTGGCAGGCGTCGAACAACAGCGTCCCGTTCATCGACCTGCGCCGCTACAACCTCGCGCTGCACACGCAGTTCGAGTTCGATGCGTTCAACCTCGAGACGACGACCGGTTATCTGACCTACGACTGGGACCAGGAATCGGATTCGGATTCGACGAACATCTTCCTCGGCATTTTCCCCGCGAAGATCTTTTCCGATTCGATCAGCCAGGAGATCAAGCTCCTCTCGAACAGGTCAGGGCGGCTGACCTGGCTCGCCGGCGTCTATTTGTACCACCTCGACGGCGGCGCCGACTTCACGCCGATCTCGCCGGTAGCACGGCCGCACTTCACGCCGGAGGCGAAGGTCACCTCCTATGCCGGGTTCACCGAAGGCACGTACGAGCTCACCGAGTCGCTCTTCCTGACGGGGGGCGTCCGCTACACCTGGGAGGAACGCAAATTCCGGCAGATCATCAGCGGCCGCGACATCTATGGCGAGGCCAAGAAGTCTTTCGAGAAATGGACATACCGCGGCGCGTTGCGCTGGAATTTCGCGGACGATGCCAACGTCTTCATCAGCTATGGCACGGGCTACAAGAGCGGCGTGTTCAACATGGCCTCGCCGTCGAACATACCGGTCAATCCCGAGACGATCAGGACGATCGAGGGGGGCATCAAGGTCGACCCGCTGCCGTGGCTGCGCACCAACCTGTCGATCTACCATAATGAATATAAGGATCTGCAGGTCCAGGCGAAGGCCGCCGACGGCATCAACTACATCCTTCAGAATGCTGCGAACGCCGAAATCTACGGGGGCGAATTCGAACTGACAGCGAGCCCGGTTCCGGATCTCAACATTCGGGGCAGCATCGCCTACACCCATGCGCGCTACAAGGATTTCATCAACGCACAGGGCTTCCGTCCCAAGACAAATCCTGCTGGCGCGTACCCCAACGGCGTTCTGATCGGCGGCAACGACATCGTCGACGCGGATGCCTCGGGCAGGGTGATGACTCGCGCACCCAAGTTCACGTTCAACATCGGCTTCGATTGGGCAACCGACCTGGCCGGCGGTCGTCTCGGCTTCGCCGGCAACGTGTTCCACAGCGCGAGGGTCTATTATGACTTCCTGAACAACTTCTCGCAGAAGGCCTACACGCTGACCAACGCGCAGATCTCCTGGACCACGCCGAACGAGAGACTGCGGTTCAACATCTGGGCGACCAACCTGACCAACGAGAAGGTCTGGCAGAGCCTGCGGCCTGGGCCATTGGGCACCGACGGCTTCTACGAGCAGCCGAGGAAGATCGGCGTCGGCGCCGAATTCAGGTTCTAGAGTCGTTGCGATTCTGTCGGATAGGCTGCGTGTCCGGTTTTGCTTTGTTGGCCATGCTTTCAGCCGGCGGGCGAACCGCCTGACTGGAAAGCAAGCTTACACCGACTGCTGAGTTTTGGATGGCGGGCTGCTTCAGCCCGCCATTCTCTTTGGCGCCGGCCCCAGGCGGCGCCCTACGCCGCGTGGGCTGCCATCGACCACAGGCGCCGGCGGTGTTCGACCTCGCCCCTGCCCTCCTTTTCTCCCGCGTGCATCAGGGCCGTCCTCCCACCGGGCGGCAGCGCGATGGCGCGACTGCGCTGATGCCGCTCCAGCAATTTCAACGATACAGACAAAGTGGCGCAGAGCAGAGCAAGCAAGCGCAAGCGGTGTCGGGCGGATTGCATAGCAGATCGATCAGGCACCATTTCCCGCAATAATATTGCATTCCCCCCCTTGGGGCGGGATAGTCGTTCCTTTGTCCAGCATACATAGCGTTGCCCAAGGCGCAGAGAAGCGTTTCTTGCAATATTGCCTCTTCGGAAGGACATTGGACCCACAGGAAACTCTTTGTCTAAAAAGCAACAGTGCTCGGCCAAAGTTTTTCCGGCGACTTCTTTTCTTTGGCAACGACCACGAAAGAGGATACGAATCGACAGATAAAAAACGCTATGGGGGGAGGAATAAATGCGCTCACTTTCGAGTCGGCACGCGGCATTCATTTTGGCCGCGTCTTCAAGCTTTGCTTTGGCCTCCGCGGCCCATGCCCAGGCAACTGGCCCGGTCGTCCCGGAAAATTCCGCCAACCCGCCGGTCGGCACGGCGCCTGCCGCAGCGGGCGACACGGCGCAATCGGGCGGACTTGAGGACATCATCGTCACCGCGACCCGCCGCGAGGAGCGCCTGCAAAACGTCCCCGTCACCGTCACCGCGATCACGGCGAAGTCGCTCGCGGTCGCCGATGTCGCGACGGTGCGCGATCTCACCCAGGTCATCCCCGGCTTCGTCGGCAGCCGCAACGCCGGCGTGTTCCAGCCCGTCATCCGCGGCGTCGGCTCGACCGGCATCTCCTCGGGCGACGAACCCAATGTCGCGACCTACATCGACGGCGTCTACCAGCCCGAAACCGGCGCCAACTGGATCGACCTCGTCGAGGTCGAGCGGGTCGAAGTGCTGCGCGGCCCGCAAGGCACCGTGTTCGGGCGCAACGCGACCGGCGGCCTGATCAACGTTATCACGCCGGACCCGAAATTCACTCCCGGCGGCCGCCTTGCCGTCAAATACGGCTTCATGCGCAACGACGCGCAGGACCTCGACATCCGTGGCTATGTCACGGGTCCGCTGACCAGCAATGTCGCGGCTGATATATCCGTTCTCTACAAGGACCTCGGCGGCTATATCAAAGATCTGCTTCGGCCTGGCGGCGGCCTCGGCGACATGAAGGTCAAGGACATCCGCTCGAAGCTATTGTTCAAGCCAAGCGACCGTGCCCAGATCGTCCTCACCGGCGAAGTCTTCGACCAGACCAGCCACGTCAACGCCTTTCAGCCCTATGAGAATAACACGGTCGGCTTCGGCAAGCCGGGCGTGATTCTCCCAACCGGACCGTGGCAGGCTTCGGTCAGGACCCAGGCCGCGGGAGACACGAGGCCCTATATCAACCTGAAGCGATACAATCTGGCGCTGCACACGCGCTTTGAATTCGATGCGTTCAAT
The DNA here is from genome assembly GCA_028293005.1 of Alphaproteobacteria bacterium. Next base: position 2,052 of record JAQGLH010000346.1, on the reverse strand, counting down.
CTCGAGACCACGAGCGGCTACCTCGATTATAAGTGGTTCCAACGGACCGATTCCGACTCGACGAACATTTTCTTCGGCGACTTCCCCGCGAACATCTTCTCGCAATCGTTCAGCCAGGAGGTCAGGGTTCTATCGACCGGCCCCGGGCGCCTGCAGTGGCTTGTCGGCGGCTATTTCTACTATCTCGACGGCGGGTCGTCGCTCAGGATCATCACTCCGGCCGCAGCCACCAAGTTGGACCCCGCACTGACCGTCAAATCCTGGGCCGGATTCGCCGAAGGCACTTACGAGCTGGCCGACACGCTCTTCCTCACCGCGGGCGTGCGCTACACGACCGAGGACCGCACGTTCAAACAGGTCGTGAACGGCGTCCCACTGAGCTCTACTTTCGGTCCGCCACCCCGCTTCCCGGCAGACGGAGAGGCCAAGGCATCGTTCAACAAGTGGACTTACCGTGGCGCGCTTCGGTGGCAGTTCGCCGAAGACGCTAATATCTACGTAAGCTACGGAACGGGCTTCAAGAGCGGCGTGTTCAACATGGCGGGCACGAATCCGAACCCGGTGTCTCCGGAGACGATCAAGACGATCGAGGGCGGCATCAAGGCCGACCCGTTGCCGTGGCTGCGCACCAACCTGTCGATCTATCACAACGATTATAAGGATCTTCAGGTCCAGGCGAAGGATCCGAACAGCTCGATCAACTATATCCTGCTGAACGCGTCGAACGCCAAGATCTATGGCGGCGAGTTCGAGCTGACCGCGAGCCCGAACTCCGACCTTAACATTCGTGGCATCATCGCTTACATCCACGGCCGCTATGAAAACCTCGACCAAGCGCCCGGCTTCACACCGCTAAGAGACGCGAACGGCGTGTTGATTGGCGGCAATGCGACGCTACCGCCGAAGAGCGCATCGGGCAAGACGCTGACACGTGCACCCAAGTTTACTTTCAACCTCGGCTTCGACTGGGCCCACGAAATGGCTGGCGGCAAGTTTGGAATTGCCGGCAATATCTTTCACAGCGGCAAGCTCTATTATGACTTCCTCAACATCTTCTTCCAAAAAGCATACACGCTGGCCAACGGCCAGGTCAGCTGGACAACGGCGGACGACAAGTTGCGCTTCTTCGTCTGGGGCACCAACCTGACCAACGCGAAGGTCTGGCAGACGCTCAGGCCGAGCGGCCTCGGCACCGACGGCTTCTATGAGCAGCCGCGGAAAGTGGGTGTCGGCGCCGAGGTTCGCTTCTAAGATCGACCGCGCGGAATGGAAATGGCGGGCTGGGTTCAGTCCGCCATTTTCCCCTTTGCGCGGGAGAGTGACGTTTGACGAAGCGAAATGAGAAATTACGGCTGGGCGCGTTCATGCGCCCAGTCAGCATCCACACCGGCGCATGGCGCTATCCCGGGGCCTTCCCCGACGGCAATTTCAATTTCTCCCATTACAAGCGCTATGCGCAGACGCTCGAGCGCGGGCTGTTCGACGCGATGTTCCTCGCCGACAGCCTGGCGATGCTGCGCATGCCGCCCAATGCGCTGCGGCGGAGCGCGACCGTGACCTCGTTCGACACGATGACCCTGCTCCCTGCGCTGGCGCCGCTGACGGAGCGGCTCGGGCTGATCGCGACCGCCTCGACGAGCTACAATGATCCCTATCATGTCGCGCGCAAGTTCGCCTCGCTCGACCATATCAGCGGCGGCCGCGCGGGCTGGAACCTGGTCACTTCGGCCAACCCGAACGAAGCGCCCAATTTCGGCCAGACCACGCTGCTCGACCATGACGAGCGCTACGTCCGCGCGCGCGAATTCTTCGACGTCGTCACCGGCCTGTGGGACAGCTGGGCGGACGATGCGCTGCGGCGCGACGTCGACGACGGCATCTATTTCGATCCGGAGAAGGTGCGCGCGCTCGACCATGAGGGAAAATATTTCTCGGTGAAGGGGCCGCTCAACATCGCCCGGCCGCCACAAGGCTGGCCGGTGATCGTCCAGGCGGGCGCATCGGATGCGGGCCGTCAAATCGCAGCGGAGACCGCCGAGATGGTGTTCTGCG
>JAQGLH010000309.1 GCA_028293005.1 Alphaproteobacteria bacterium | reverse complement strand
GCCAGGCCCCAGCGCGAAATACCGTAGAGGATCGCGAAGTTGATCGTCTTGGCGCTGGCGCGGGTGTCGCGGTTGACCGTGCCGAACAACTCCTGCGCGGTCATGTTATGGATGTCCGCGCCCTCGGCGAACGCCTGCCGGAGCTGCGGCACGTCGGCCATATGCGCCGCGAGCCGAAGCTCGATCTGGCTGTAATCCGCGGCGAGGATGACATGACCGGGCTCGGCGACGAAGGCGTCGCGGATGCGCCGGCCGATCTCGGTGCGGATCGGGATGTTCATCAGATTGGGATCGGTCGATGCCAGCCGGCCGGTCTGCGCGCCCGACAGGCTGTAGCTGGTGTGGACTCGCCCGGTCTCCTTGTTGATCTGCTCCTGCAGCGCGTCGGTGTAGGTCGACTTCAATTTGGTGAGCTGCCGCCAATCGAGCACCAGTTGCGCGATCGGCACGCCCTCGCGCGCCAGCCGCTCGAGCTCGGTGACGTCAGTCGACCAGGTCCCCGATTTGCCCTTGCGTCCGCCGGCAAGCCCCATCTGGTTGAACAGGATGTCCCCGAGCTGCTGGGTGCTGCCGATGGTGAAGGTGCAGCCCGCCGCGCCGCAAATCTGCTCCTCGAGCGCGGCGATCTGGACGTTGAACTCGGCCGACAGGCCTTTGAGCACCCCCCGGTCGACCTTGACGCCATCGCGCTCCATCTGCCCGATCACCGCGACCATCGGCCGGTCGACGGTCTCGTACACGCGGGTCACGCGCTCGTGCGGCATCCGCGCGCGAAAGCGCATCCACAGCCGCAGCGTGACGTCGGCATCCTCGGCGGCATATTCGGTCGCGCGGTCGACCGGCACCTTGTCGAACGTGATCTGCTTCCTGCCGGTGCCGCACAGGTCCTTGAACGCGATGCAATCGTGATCGAGATGCTTTTTCGCCAGGTCGTCGAGCGAATGGCTGTTGAGCCCGCCGGCGTCGAGGTTGAAGCTCATCACCAGCGTGTCGTCATAGGGCGCGATGCGGATGCCGCGCCGGTCGAGCACGACCCAGTCGAACTTGAGGTTATGGCCGATCTTGAGGATCGCCGGATCCTCGAGCAACGGCTTCAGCCGCTCGAGCACCAGCGCGATCGGCAGCTGCTCGGGGCGTGTCGAGAGCAGATCGTCGCCGCCGTGATCGAGCGGAATGTAGCAGGCCTTGTTGCACTCGGTCGCGAGGCTGATCCCGACCAGCCTGGCGGTGACGCAGTCGCGCCCGTCGGTCTCGGTGTCGATCGCGACGTGGCCGAGCGCGCGGGCCTCGGCGATCCAGCGCTCGAGCGCCGCCTCGTCGGTCACCGTCTCGTAGAGAGAGCGGTCGATCTTGGGCTCGGGACGGACCTCGCGCTGCACCGGCCGCTCGGTGGGAGCGGTGGAGGGCGCCTGCACCTGCGAATTGCCGTTGAGGCGCGCGAGCAGCGCCTTGAAGCCATGCTCCTCGAGGAACTCGCGCAGCGGTTCGGGCGGAATGCCCTTCATCGCGAGCGAATCGAGCGGTTCGGGCAAGGGCGAATCGCAGACCAGCCGTACCAGCTCGCGCGACAGCCGCGCCGCACCGGCATGCTCGATCAGATTGGCCTTGAGCTTGGGCTTGGCGATTTCCTCGGCATGCGCGAGGACGCTTTCGACATCGCCATATTGCTGGATCAGCTGCGAGGCGGTCTTCGGCCCCACGCCGGGGACGCCGGGGATGTTGTCGACGCTGTCGCCCATCAGCGCGAGCACATCGCCCAATTGCTCGGGCGGAACGCCGAACTTCTCGATCACATAGTCGCGGCCGATGCGGCGATCGTTCATCGTGTCGTAGAGGTCCAGCCCCGGCTGGATCAGCTGCATCAGATCCTTGTCGGACGAGACGATCGTGACGCTCCAGCCCTCGTTGAGCGCGGCAGTGGCGTAGCAGGCGATGATGTCGTCGGCCTCGAGGCCTTCTTCCTCGATGCACGGCAAGGAGAAGGCGCGGGTGGCGTCGCGGATCAGTGGAAATTGCGGCACCAGCTCGGGCGGCGGGGGCGGCCGCTGCGCCTTGTAGAGGTCGTACATGTCATTGCGGAACGTCTTCGCGGAAGCGTCGAAGATCACCGCGAGGTGGGTCGGCCCGTCCTGCTTGTGCAGGCTCTCGGCGAGCTTCCACAGCATCGTCGTATAGCCATAGACCGCGCCGACGTTGAGCCCGTGGCGGTTGGTGAGCGGCGGCAGGCGGTGGAAGGCGCGGAAGATGTAGCTCGAGCCATCGACGAGATAGAGATGCGGTGAGGCCATGGTGAGGACTTAGCTCAAAAGGGCGCTGAAACAACCACCTTCCCGCCACTTTGGCGCGGGGTGATCGCGGCGTGATCGCGGGAGCCGGGCGATGCGACCCATGACGTCGCCGGGCAGCGGGCTGCGTCATCGCAGGTTAAAGCGGGTGGTAACAAGCAGTGCGCCGGCGTGGACGGCAAGGGACGGTTGGAGAATGGAGCGGAGGGAGTTTCTGGCGGGTGTCGTGGCGGCGGCCGGAGCCGGCCTGCTGCCGGTGCGAGCGTCCGCCGCGGGTGCATTTTCGCCCGCTCGCTTCTCGGTGGTCGTGCAGGGGAAGGGGCCGGACGTGATCCTGATTCCCGGGCTCACCGCGTCGCGCGCGGTGTGGCGGGGCGTCGTCGGCGGGGTGACCGGCTACCGCTACCATCTTGTCCAGCTCGCCGGTTTCGCCGGCGATCCGGCACGCGGCAACGCCGCCGGCCAGGTCGCGGCGGGGACTGCCGACGAGCTTGCCCGCTACATCGTCGCGAACGGTCTGCACCGGCCGGCGCTGGTCGGCCATTCGATGGGCGGGACGATCGCGATGATGGTCGCCGCGCGCCATCCCGCGCTTGCCGGAAAAGTGATGGTCGTCGACATGCTGCCGCAGCCCTCGGCGCTGTTCGGCTCGACGCCCGGGGGCGTGCGCGGGCTTGCCGACAGCCTCGGCGGCCTTGCCGCGGCACCCGGCGGGCGCGAGCTGGTCGCCTCGCTGATCGGCATGTTCGGCGACGGCAGCGCGGCAAGCGGGCGGAGCGATCCCGACGTCGTCGCACGCGCGACGCACGAGCTTGCCGTCACGGATCTGCGGCCCGAGCTTCCCAGTATCCGC
>JAQGLH010000313.1 GCA_028293005.1 Alphaproteobacteria bacterium | reverse complement strand
TTGACCTTCTCCACAGTCTCGAAAATCGGATCGAGTCGGCTCGGCACCGAGCTCAACGCGTCGAGGCGCGCATCGACGAGACGCGGGGACAGACGCGGTCCTTCGCCGGCCTCGAAACGCAGATCCTGACCCATTGCATGCGGCACGATCAGGATATCGGAGAACAGGATAGCGCCGTCGAAGCCGAACCGCCGGATCGGCTGGAGCGTGATTTCAGCGGCTGCATCGGGATCGTAGACGAGGTCCAGGAAGCCGCCCTTGGCTTCTCTCAACGCGCGGTATTCGGGAAGATATCGTCCGGCTTGGCGCATCAGCCAAACAGGTTTTCTCTCGACTTTCCCGCCTCTTAATACGGTGAGCAGGAGCTTGTTCGAATTGGGCATGGAAAGCCTGGGGCTCCGCTCTCTTAAACTATAAGAGTCTTATATAAGAGAGTCTGATGAAGGTTGTTGGGCGACGGAAGCCGGGGTTTATTGGCTTCACCGAATTTTGCAAACAGCTTGACTCCCAGGGGCCCACGGGCAGCCGCGGATTCGCGCATTTTTTCCCCGCAATCCACAGCCTGGGGATGGAACTTTTCAGACTTTGTCGATCTGTGGATTGAATCCGAACAGCGGGGAGGAATCCTTTTCTTGAAAGCATCCCGAGACTTCCGCTAGCGCTTTCAACATGGTTTTCCACAGCCCGTCCGCGCGATGAGCCGGCTCCATCTCCACCTCCTGTCCGACTCAACCGGTGAGACGCTCGAGGTGGTCGCGACTGCCTGTCTTGCCCAGTTCGACGAGGTCGACGTGCTGCGCCACTTCTGGCCGATGGTTCGCTCGGAAGGCCATCTCGACCGCGTCCTCGACGATATCGAGCGGCGCCCCGGGCTCGTCCTCTACACGTTGGTGAACAGCAATATCCGCCGTGATCTCGAGCGCAAATGCCGGCGGCGCGGGATCCACGCCGTCTCGGCGCTCGACCCGGTCGTCGATGCCTTGTCGGCAGTGCTCGGCCAGGAAGCCAAAGCCAGGCCGGGACGCCAGCATGCGCTCGACGCCGCTTATTTCGCGAGAGTCGATGCGATCCAATATACGATCGCGCATGACGACGGCATCGGCTCGGACCATTGGGAAGAAGCCGACATCGTGCTTGCGGGGGTCTCGCGCACCTCGAAGACGCCGACCTCGATCTATCTTGCGAACCGCGGCTACAAGGTCGCCAACATTCCGCTTGTCCCGGAATCGCCGCCGCCCAAGACGCTCTATTCGCTCAGGCATCCGCTCGTCGTCGGGCTGACCACCGGCCCCGATCGGCTGATCCAGGTTCGCCGGAACCGCTTGCTGTCGCTCAATCAGGCGCCCGAGACCGATTATGTCGACGCGGAGGCGGTCAAGGCGGAGCTTGCCTTCGCGCGCCGGATGTTCGCCGACAATGGGTGGCCTGTGATCGACGTCACGCGCCGATCGATCGAGGAAACGGCGTTCGCGATCGTCAAATTGTGCAACGAGCGGATGGACTCGGCGAGCGGCGGATGAGGCTGACGCTTGCCTCCGCGAGCGGGACGCGGCGCCGGATGCTCGAGGCGGCGGGGGTGCCGTTCGAGGTCCGTCCGGCAACGGTCGACGAGGACAAGGCCAAGGCGCGGCTACGCGAGGAAGGGCTCGATGCCGCCGCGCTTGCGCTCGCGCTCGCCGAGCTGAAGGCCGCGCAAGCAACCGCCGCGGCCGACGAGCTCGTGCTCGGCTGCGATCAGACGCTCGAGCGCCACGACGGCAGCATGATCGACAAGCCCCGCTCGATCGATGAAGCGGCGGCGCAGCTGCGCGGACTTTCCGGGCACCGTCATCGATTGCATGCGGCCGCGGTGATCGTCGAGCGCGGCGCGGTCGCGTGGCGCGCAGTCGAGAGCGTCGAGCTCGGAGTCCGGCGGTTCAGCGACGATTTCCTCTCTTCTTACCTCGACCGGGAATATGATGCGATCCGCCACAATGTCGGCGGCTACCGGATCGAAGGGCTCGGGGTGCAATTGTTCGATCGCATCGAAGGAAGCCATTTCGCCATCCTCGGCCTGCCGTTGCTGCCTTTGCTCGAGTATCTGCGCGAGCGCGGCGTGGTGCCGCGCTGATGGCTGCTTCTCGCACCGCACCCTCTTACGCGGAGGTGATCGGCGATCCGATCAGCCATTCGAAATCGCCGCTGATCCACAAATTCTGGCTGTCCCGCCTCGGGCTCGAAGGCGACTATCGCGCGACGCGAGTCCCGCCGGACGGGCTTGAGGCTTTTTTCGCGGAGCGTCGTGCCGATCCCGCCTGGCGCGGGTGCAACGTCACCGTCCCGCACAAGCAGACGGTGATGGCCTCGCTCGACCGGCTGAGCGAGGGCGCGCAGGCGGTGGGCGCGGTCAACACCATCGTCGCCGTCCAGGGCGCGCTGGCCGGCGACAACAGCGATGTCGGCGGAATCATCGATGCGCTGTCGATCCTCCCGGCGCGGGCGACGCGAGTCTGCCTGATCGGATCGGGCGGCGCGGCGCTGGCGGCGCTGGCGGCGTTCCGACTGCTCGCGGTGTCGCATGTCGCGCTCAATGTGCGCGACCAGGCGAAGGGCGAACGGCTGCTGGCAGAAAGCGGACTCGATGGAAGGGTGGGCGCGGTCGACGATCGCGACGGATTGCTCGGCGCCGAGCTGATCGTCAACGCGACCACGCTCGGCATGTCCGGCCAGGCGGCAATGCCCGAGGCTGTGCTCAGGCACGTCGCTGCGATCGCCGATCCCGGGGTTGCGGTGTTCGACATGGTCTATGCGCCGCTCGAGACCGCTTTGCTTGTCGCGGCGCGAAAGCGGGGGCTGCGCGCCATCGACGGGCTCGAGATGCTGGTCGGCCAGGCGGCACTCGCCTTCGCCTTGTTGTTCGGCTGCGCCCCGCCGCGCGCGTACGACGCCGAGCTGCGCGCGTTGTTGACGTCATGATCGTGCCGAAATGATCGTTCTGGGCCTCACCGGGTCGATCGGCATGGGCAAATCGACCGTCGCGCGGATGTTTGCCGATGCCGGCGTGCCGGTGTTCGATGCCGATGCTGCGGTTCATGCCCTGCAGGGCCCGGGGGGGGCCCTGGTCGAGGCGATCGAGGCGCAATTCCCGGGGAGCACCGGCGATGCGGGGGTGAATCGCACTGCGCTCGCCGAAGCGGTGCTCGGCGACGCGCAGGCGCTGCGGCGGCTCGAAGCGCTCGTCCACCCCGCCGTCGCCGCCGCGCGCGAGGCGTTCCTCGACCAGCATCGCGATTCGCCTCTCGTCGTGCTCGACATCCCGTTGCTGCTCGAGAAGGGCGGGGGCGGCCGGATCGACAAGATCGCCGTCGTGTCCGCGCCCGAAGCGATCCAGCGCAAGCGCGTGCTGGCGCGGCCGCAAATGAGCGAGGAAAGGTTCGCGAGGATCCTCGCGCTGCAGATGCCCGATGCCGAGAAACGCTCGCGCGCCGACTTCGTGATCCCGACCGGCGGCTCGCTCGACGAGACGAATGCGGCAGTTCGTTCGATCATTACCTGTCTGATCGGGCTTGTCTGATCAGCTGCGGCGATTCATAAGCTTCGTGGTGCGAGAAATCATATTCGATACCGAGACCACTGGCCTCAGCCCGCTCACCGGTGACCGTCTGGTCGAGATCGGCTGCGTCGAGCTCGTCAACCGCGTCGAGACCGGCCGCACCTTCCACGCTTATTTCAATCCCGGCCGAAGCATGCCGAGCGGCGCGGAGGCGGTGCACGGCCTCAGCGACGCCTTCCTTTCCGACAAGCCGTGGTTCGACGACCGCTGCGAGGAATTGCTCGAGTTCCTGGGCGAGAGCCCGCTCGTCGCGCACAACGCCAGCTTCGATTTCGGCTTCATCAATCACGAGCTGAGCTTGTGCGGCCGGCCGTTGGTCTGCCTCACCCGCATGATCGACACGCTCACGCTCGCGCGGCAGCGCCATCCCGGCGCCAAGCACAGCCTCGATGCCTTGTGCACCCGCTACGGGGTCGACCGCAGCCTGCGCATCAAGCACGGCGCACTGATCGATGCGCAGCTTCTCGCGCAAGTCTATATCGAGCTCACCGGCGGCCGGCAGATCGGCTTTTCGCTCGCCGCCCAATCCGGCGGCGCGCTGGGCGAAGCGATGGCGGTCGCGGTCCTCCCGCGCCGGATCGCGGTCCGGCCGCCGCGTCCACATCACGCATCGCTCGCCGAGCTCGAGCGGCATGCGGCCTTTCTCGGCGGGATCAAGGACCCCATATGGAACCGGCTGGATGCCGCCCGGTTGGTGAGTCCGGGCGGCGCCTGATCCAGCCGCCGAGTTTAGTTGGAGAAGAAGATGGATATCCGAGTCTCTGGTCATCAGGTCGATACCGGCGATGCCCTGCGCCAACACGTCGAGGGGCGTCTGGTCGGCATGACCGACAAATATTTCGCGCGGCCGGTGTCCGCACAGACCACGTTCGGCAAGGGACCCCACGATCATAATTTCACCTGCGATATCATCATCTACGTGCGCAACGGCGTCGTGCTCAAGGCGAGCAGCCAGGGCGCGGACGCCCACCCCGCATTCGATCAGGCGTCGGACAAGATTGAAAAGCAGCTGCGCCGCTACATGCGCCGCCTGAAGGAACATCATGGCCCTAGCGGCGACGAGGTGGCTGCAGATTTGGACGGAGGTGCCGGCTACACGGTGTTTGCAGCCGATCAGGAGGAAGAACCCGCCGACAATCCGCCGATCATTGCCGAAACGCGAGTCGACATTCCCGAAGTGAGCGTGTCCGACGCAGTGATGCAGCTCGATCTGCGCAACACCAACGCCTTGCTGTTCCGCAACAGTGGCACCGGCACGTTCAACATGGTCTACCGCCGTGACGACGGAACCATCGGCTGGGTTGAGCCGCAACGCGACCGGGCCTGATCGCCAGGGGCCCTGCCGGTCCAGAGCGTGCCGGGCCTTATCATGGGCGTGCACGCGCCTTCTCCCTGGTCTATAGGCTGGCGTCTGGAGGCCGGGAATTCGCGAGCCCATCGGTGCAGCTATGAATAATTTGTCCGATCTGATCAGCGTCGATGCCATCGATGCCAACCTCAGTACGATGAACAAAAAGGCGCTTTTCCAGCAGCTGGCGTCAGCTGCGGCGCGTCTCACCGGTTTGCCGGCCAAGAAGATCCTGGCCTGCCTCAACGAGCGCGAGCGGCTCGGCTCGACCGGCTTTGGCGGAGGAATCGCGATCCCGCACGGCAAGATCGACGGATTGCCCGGCGTGTTCGGCTTCTTCGCGCGGCTGAACGCACCGATCGATTTTCACGCAATCGACAATTTGCCGGTCGATCTGATCTTCCTCCTGCTTTCGCCGCCGGACGCCGGTGCCGACCATCTCAAGGCGCTCGCCCGCGTCAGCCGTTCGTTGCGTGACCGGGCCGCCATCGCCAAGCTGAGGGGCGCGCGCTCGAAGGATGCCATTTTCGCGCTCCTGGTGGGGACCGAAACGATCAATGCGGCCTGACCGTCCGGCCCCGACCCAAATGCCGGCCGCGCCCCGCACGGGTGCGGCCGCGCACTTCCGCGCGCTCGAAGCGCTGTATCGCGAGGCACCGGTCAACCGGCTGTTCGCGTCCGAACTCGAGATCGTCGAGCAAGGCTTCGCGCGGATCCGGTTCTCCGTCGAGGAAAGCGTCTATCACGCCGCCGGCGCCGCACTCGGTCCTCTCTATTTCAAGATGCTCGACGACGCCGCTTTTTACGCGTGCAACAGCCTCGTCACCGATCGCTTCCGGCGTACCACGGCGTTCAGCCTTCACTTCACCAAGCCGATCCGGGCGGGGACTTTGGTCGCCGAAGGCCATTGGGTGAGCGGACGCAAGCGGCTCTACGTCGGCGACGCGCGGTTGGTCGACGAAACGGGCGACGAGGCGGCGCGCGGCACCGGCACCTTCATGCGTTCGCACATCCCGCTGAGCAGCCTTCCCGGCTACCGCGCGCCCGTGTGACGGCGGCTTGATCATGGCGCGGCTCACCACGTCGATGCTGGTCGCGGCGCTCACCCGGCTGGCGCAAGCGGCGGGCGGTTTCGCTGCGGTGCTTGCGAAAGGGGATCCGACCGCTGGCGCTATGCTCGTGATCCTCGCCGAACGCGGTCGGAAATCGGCAGTCCTCGAACGGCTTCTGCAACCCGACGGGGGCTATCTGTGGCAGGACATCGGCCAATCGGCGACCGACGAGCCGCAATTGAACGCATTGATCGAACGCCGGCGCAAATATGATCCGGATTTGTGGGTGCTGGAACTGGATATCCCGATCGCGGAACGGTTCGCCGCTGAAATGAACGCCGTGACTTGACCGTGTTGCGCCGCACAACCTAGCTCGGCCCATCAGATTTCGACGAAGCGGGGGGTCGCCAGTACGCCGAGGGGCAAGCGACCGCGCGAGCCGGGAGACAATCAGGGATGCACAAGGCATCCAGCGTTGATCAGTCGACCGCATAGACAAGAGTCAGGATGATCCGTCTTGGACGGGCCACGGGTTTCGCCGTGGCTGCACTTTCGGCCGCCGCAGGGTTAGCCTTCGCCGGTCCCTCCCAAGCAGGGGAGAGCGATGCGCCCGCAGATACGGCGCATTACAGCGGCCATGCGGCAGCGGCTCCGGTCGCCACCGTGCTCGCCGTCAACAGTCTCACCGCATCCCCCGTTCTTTCGGACGAGGACGCATCGGTCGCTTCTCCGATCGCCGAGCATGCGCTCGCGTCGGTCGAGCAAGTGGTCTCGGAGCTCGAGGACACCGGTCAGACGGCATCCGCTAAGTCGTTGAGTGAATTAGTAAACGACTATGCCAGCTCGGAAGTTCCCGACGCTGAGCTCGAATGCCTCGCCACCGCCGTCTATTTCGAGGCGAAGAGCGAGCCGCTCGCCGGCCAGCTGACGGTCGCCGAAGTGCTGATCAATCGTACCCAGTCCGGCCGTTTCCCGAGCTCGCTGTGCGGCGTGGTCAAGCAGCGCGGCCAATTCTCGTTCGTGCACGGCGGCCAGCTGCCGGTGATCTCGCGCGCGTCGCCGCAGTGGCGCCGCGCCGTCGCGATCGCAACGATCGCCCGCCAGGATCTCGCCGATGGGAGCGCGCCGCGCGCGCTGTTCTTCCACGCCCGCCGCGTCTCGCCGGGCTGGAAGCTGACCCGCGTGGCTGCGGTCGGCAACCACGTTTTCTACCGCTAGGCGTCTGACCTGACGCGGGTGTGCAGCGAAAGGTGGTCGCGCGCCGCCACGCCCGGGCCCGTGTCGGCTTTGCTTTGTTCCCTTTTCATTCCCAGCATTTCGATCTAGGCAGGGGCGTGGCCACGATTCCCGCCCCGGCAGCCGATCATTGTTTCGACGACGCACCGCTGGCTGCGCAGGATGTCGCGCGCGGCGTCACGCGGCTGTTCTTCCGGCAGGACTTGTTCGCACTGTGCGAGGTGCCGCTGCCCAACGGCCGACGCGCCGACATGGTGGCGCTCGATTCGGGCGGACTGCTGACGATCGTCGAGATCAAGGTGTCGCGCGCCGACCTGCTCGGCGATCAGAAATGGCGCGACTACCTCGACTATTGCGACCGCTTCTTCTGGGCGGTGCCGGCCGGCTTCGCGCTCGACCTGTTCGACGGCGAGCTGCTGCAGCCCGATTGCTGCGGGTTGATCGTCGCCGATCGCTACGATGCCGCGGTGGTGCGCGAAGCGGCGATGCGCAAGCTGGCGCCAGCGCGGCGCAAGGCGGAGACATTGCGCTTCGCCCGCCGCGCCGCCCGCAGGCTGGCGGGGGATCTGGACCCGGGTTTGGCCGGGCGGGATTGAGCTCCTCCCGGGAGGAGCTGGAGGATTAAAGCTTCGGCCCCGCAATCGTCGCCTTTGCCGCTTGCTTGGCTTCGATCAGCTTGAGAACGGCCGAAGAGCGCCCGTCTTGGCGGGCATAATCGAGCGCCGAATAGCCGGCGACGCTGTCCGAGCGCGTCGGGTTCGCGCCGCTGTTGAGCAGGAGGCGCACCATTGGCACGTCTCGATTGTGGACCGCGAGGATCAGCGGCGTCTCGCCGCGGCCGTTGGGAAGATCGACCGAAGCGCCCATCCTGATCAGCTGCTCGGCGCCGTCGACCCAGCCGACCTGCGTCGCCACCGCGAGCGGCGTATCTCCCTGGTTGTTCTGGAGGTCGGGCTTGGCGCCCTTGCCCAGCAGGAAACTCAGCCAGGTGAGGTCACGCTCGCGCGCCAGCATATGAAGCGCCCCGTTGCCGGTGCTTCGGTCCTTGGTGTTGATCACGACCGAGCCGGGCGTCGAGACCAGGCTGGTCGCCTTTTCACCGTCGCGTTCCTTGACCGCCTTGAGGAAGCTGAAGCCGTCCGAAAACATCTGCGCCTGCGTCGCCGACGTGGTCGCCAACGACAAAGCGATTGCCGCGCTGAGACTGCACACGATCCTGTTGGCCACGCTCTTCACCTTTGCCACTGCCGACATGCCTGCCCATCGGCGACTTGCCAGCCACTGCCGACTTGATTCCAGCCATTTAGCAAAGCAAGGCTGGCCGCGCTATGAACGAAAAGATGAAGCATCGACTGTGTCTGATCTTGCTGGCGGTTGCGGCACTGGCGCCGGCGGGCTGCTCGCCCTCGTCGAGCGAGGAGCCGCCGTTGCAAGGCGCGGCGCTTGGCGGTGCTTTCACGCTCACCGACCAGAATGGGCGCACGTTCCGGGACAGCGATCTCGCCGGACGCTATCGGTTGATCTATTTCGGCTACAGCTCGTGCCCGGACGTTTGCCCGACGGACCTCGCGGTCATCGGCCAGGGGCTGGCGCAATATGAGAAAGCGGCGCCGCAGCGCGCGGCCAAGGTCCAGCCGATCTTCATCAGCGTCGATCCGGAGCGCGACACCCCCGCGATTCTCAAGGACTATGTCAGCGCCTTCCATCCGCGCCTGATCGGCCTCACCGGAACGCCCGAGCAAATTCGCAACGTCGCCAAGGAATATGGCATTTATTACGCAAAGCAGGACAGCGAGGGCGCGAGTTCCTATCTTATGGATCATTCGCGCCAGACGATGCTGTTCGGGCCCAAGGGCGAGCCGATCGCGCTGGTCGCGGCGGATGAAGGCGCAAAGGCAGTGACAGAGGCACTCGACAAATGGGTGAAATGAAACAGCGCTTCTGGGAGCGGCCGCTCGAGCAGCTCGACCGCGCGCAATGGGAGGCGCTGTGCGACGGCTGCGGCAAGTGCTGCCTCCATAAATTGGAGGATGATTCCAGCGGCGAGGTCCACGCGACCAACGTCGCCTGCCGCCTCCTCGATACCCATCAGGCGCGCTGCTCGAACTACAAGGGACGGCATGCCTTCGTCCCCGACTGCATCCGCCTCAGCCTTGCCAATTTGACCAAGCTCGCGTGGTTGCCGTCGACCTGCGCCTACCGGCTTCGCGCCGCCGGCGAGCCGCTGCCCGACTGGCATTATCTCGTCAGCGGCGACCGCGAAACGGTGCATCGCGCCGGCATGTCGGTGCGCGGGTGGACGGTCTCCGAGGACGAGGCGGGCGACCTGGAGCACCATCTGATCGATCATGAGCTCTGAGCTCGCTTTCAGCGGCGGCAGCACCACGGCGATCCTGACGATCAGCCAGTCGCCGCGGGCGAAGGTGATGCGGCTGCGTGTCGATCCGCGGACCGGCGAGGTAAGCCTGACCGTGCCGCGCCGCGTGTCGCACCGCAGCGCCCTGGCCTGGGCGGCCGGTCACCGGGCCTGGGTCGAGAAGGCGCTCGCCGAGATTCCGCCGCCCGCGCCGTTGCAGCCCGGGGCGAGCGTGCCGCTCTACGGCACGCCGCATCTGATCGACTGGGAACCCGGCCGGCCGCGTACGGTGAGCCTCGAGCCCGGCCGGATCCGGGCGGGGGGACCGCTCGACACGCTGCCGGCGCGGATCACACGGTGGCTGCGCGAGCAGGCCCGGCTTCTGCTCGAGCAGGAGACGCATCATTTCGCCGCCAGGGCCGGTGTCACCGTGACCCGTGTCGGCGTCGGCGATCCGCTGTCGCGCTGGGGAAGCTGCTCGTCGCGCGGCTCGATCCGCTATAGTTGGCGCCTCATCCTCGCGCCCGATTGGGTGCGCCGCGCCACCGTCGCGCACGAGGTGGCGCACCGCGTCCACCTGAACCATGGCCGCGATTTTCATGATTTGGTCGAGCAATTGCTCGAAAGCGATCCCAGCCCCGCGCGGCTTTGGCTGCGGCGCCACGGCGCCGCGCTGCACCGGTTCGGTCGCGGCTGACGCCGTGCAGGCCGCCGCGGCGGCCTTTCGGATCTGAGTTAGATCGCGGTTCGATCGGCAGGCGGCCGCGGCCGCCGTTCGGGAGCCGGCTCGCGCGACCGGTTGCGGTTGATCGCGCGGTCGAGCCATTCCTCGTCGAGCCGCTGCTCATCATCGCCCGCACTGGGCCCAGCCCCGTCACGGCCGGCGCCGTCATGCGCCGCGCCGTCGCGGGCCGGAGCCGACGCGACCGGATCCTCGAACGGCGGGGCGTTGGGAGTGCGTGACGGGATCGGATTTCCGTCCGGATCGACCATCATGCCGTCCGGCGATCCGTACCAGGCCTCGGCATCGGGCTCGGTCTGCCAGTCGGGCAGAGTCACCTGGATATCGAAATTTTCCACCGGCCGATTTGCCACCGCCTGCGCCATGAAGTCGTGGAATGCCAAAGCGGGGGCGCGGCCGCCTTGGAGGCCCGGGATCGGCGTGGCATTGTCGCGCCCCATCCAGACGCCGGTGGTGAGACCGCTCGAAAAGCCGATGAACCAGCCATCGCGGTTCGAGCTGGTGGTCCCGGTCTTGCCGGCGACCGGCCGGCCGATATGCGCCGCACGACCGGTGCCGGTGAGGACCGCCGTCTGCAGCAGGTCGGTCATCTGTGCGGCCACCCACGGTGCGACCAGCACGCGCGATTCGTCGTCCTCATGTTGGTAAAGGACGGTGCCATTCGAGGTGGTGACCTTGGTGATGCCATAGGGGATGACCGCGACGCCTTTGCGCGCAACGGCCGCGAACGCGCGGGTCATGTCGAGCAGGCGGACGTCGGAGGTGCCCAGCACCATTGAGGGCTGGGTGTTGACCTTGGTCGTGATCCCGAAGCGCTGAGCCATGTCGGCGACGGTGCGGAAGCCGACTTCGTGGCCCAGCTTTGCCGAGATGGTATTGATCGAGCGCGCGAACGCCTCGCGCAGCGTCACCGGCCCGGAGAAGGTCCGGTTGCTGTTGCGCGGGCTCCAGCCGTCGATCGTCACCGGCTCGTCGACGATCGTCTCGTCGGGCTTGTGCCCGGCTTCGAGCGCGGCGAGATAGACGAACAATTTGAACGCGGAGCCCGGCTGGCGCGTCGCCTGCGTGGCGCGGTTGTAGAGCGAGGCGACATAGTCGCGGCCGCCGACCATTGCGCGAATCGCGCCGTCGCGATCGAGCGCCACCAGGGCCCCCTGCGCACCCCGTGGTGTGTTGGCGTTGATCGCCGCATCGCCGAGCCGCTGCGTGCGCAGGTCGAGCGTGGTCCATACTTCGATCGGCGCTGCAGTCTCGTCGATCAATGTGTCGAGCTGCGGCAGCACCCAATCGGTGAAGTAGCGAACGCTGTTGTATTTGGGCGAGGGCACCAATTTGACCGCCGCCGGCTCCGCCGCCGCCGCCTGCGCCGCGGTGATGCTGCCGCTGCGGCGCATCAGCTGGATCACCACTCGCGCGCGTGCCTTGGCGGCCTGGGCGTCGGCGGTCGGGGAATAATTGGACGGTGCCTTAACCAGCCCGGCGATGATCGCCGCCTCGGAAAGGCTGAGCGTCTTGGCGCTGTGGCCGAAAAAGCGGTTCGAGGCGGCATCGATGCCGTAGGCGCCGCCGCCGAAATAGACGCGGTTGAGATAGAGCTCGAGGATCTGGTTCTTGGTGAAGCGGCGCTCGAGCGCGAGGGCCAATATGCCTTCGCGGATCTTGCGGCCAAAGGTGCGCGAGTTGGTCAGGAAGATGTTGCGCGCGAGCTGCTGGGTGATCGTCGATCCGCCCTGCACCCATCGTCCGCGCTGGACCCGGACCATCAGCGCGCGGCCGATGCCGAGCGCGTCGACTCCAGGATGCAGGCGGAAGCGCCGGTCCTCGACCGAGACCATCGCGTCGCGCATGATCGGCGGTATCTCTTCGTAATGCAGCCATTGCCCGAAGCTCGGCCCGAGCGCGACGATCTGCGTGCCGTCGGCG
>JAQGLH010000305.1 GCA_028293005.1 Alphaproteobacteria bacterium | reverse complement strand
AGCGTCTGGGACTACGACCGCAAGGTGCCGATCCTGTTCTGGTGGCCCGGGGCAATGCCGGAGCAGCGCAGCGCAAGCGCGATGACGGTGGATATCATGCCGACCTTGGCGGGGTTGCTGGGGATTGCCATCGATCAAGGAGAGATCGATGGCCGCTGCCTCGACATTACGCCGGGCGAAGCGAGCAATTGCCGCTAGAGCATTGCGCGAAAAGGTGGCTACCGGCTTTTCGCAACAAGCAACGCGGTATCAAACCCGGCGAGGGGGAGCTATCTACCTCTTCTCGAACTTGGCGATTTCGGGCCCGAGCCGGTTTTCCACGATATTGAGGCTATCCCCGCTCAAATCGGCGACGAACACCGTTGGCTTCGCCCCGGGGGCGAGGCTCGCCTGGTTGCCGGTGACGGTGAGGCCGCGCGAGCTGTGCTCGGCGCCTTCGGCGGCGACGACGATCATCGCGCTGTAATTTTCCTTGTCGGTGCCTTGGACGAAGACGTTGCCGCCGATCCGGCCGGTCGCGCCGTTAGGCAGGTCGATCATGTAATTGGACGCATGGCCGTTGCTGTCGTCGAAGCTGGATTCGCTGACGTCGATCCGTGCGCCCCGGCTTTTGACATAATGGCCGCCGGTGCCCCGCTCGAACCGCACGTGATCGACGATCAGCCGGCCGTAGTCGCCGATATAGATGCTGTGCGCGCAATCGTCGCCGCAATAGCCGAGGCCCGAAAAGGTCGAGCGTTCGACGAGGATCGTCGCGCCCGGATCGTCGTGCGAGAGGATACCGCTCTGGCTGTTCCGGAACAGGCTCTCCGTCACCCGCAAATTGCCCTGCTCGAGGCGGATGCCCGCTCCATTGCCGTCCGCCACCCGGATGTTCTCGAAGGTCAGCCCGTTGACGGTCGCGCCGTGGCCGCCGAGCACGAGCGCGGCCTTGCCCTGGCAGGCGACACCGTCGAACACCACCGATCCCGGCTGGGCGGCGACATAGGCAATCTCGCCGGATTCCTGCACCGCGCATTGGCGATAATGGCCCGGAGCAATCATGATCGTCGCGGCGCCGCCGCCAATCGCCTCGACCGCGTCCTGCAGGCGCGAGAAGCCCTTGCCGCTTTCCTCGATGACGAACGGCTTTTGCGCATCCTGCGCCGGGGCCGCTGCCGCACAGCCGGCGATGAGAAGAGTGGCGATCAGCTTTTTCATTACGCACCTCACGGTTTCAGTGCGGCACATTAGTCCGGCGGAGCTGGACCAAGCGCAGAAAAACGAGGTTAATCGAGGTTTGGGCGGAGCCAGCGCTCGGCTTGTTCCAGGCTGACACAGCGCCGTGCGGCATAGTTATCAAGCTGGTCCGGCCCGATCCGTGCGACTCCGAAATATTGACTGTCACGGTGCCCGAAATAGAACCCCGACACGGCCGACGCGGGCAGCATCGCGAAGCTGCTGGTGAGTTCGATCCCGGCGGGATCGCGGCCGAGCATGTCGAACAGCATCGGCTTGAGGCTGTGATCGGGGCAGGCGGGATAGCCCGGCGCCGGGCGGATGCCGCGATATTGCTCGCGGATCAGATCCTCGTTCGAAAGCCGCTCGTCGCCGGCATAGCCCCACAAGGTCGTTCGGACATGCTGGTGCAGCCGCTCGGCGAGCGCCTCGGCAAAGCGGTCGGCGAGCGCCTTGAGCAAGATGTCCGAATAATCGTCATGATCCGCCTTGAAGCGCGCGAGGTGCGGCTCGAGGCCGTGGATCGCAACCGCGAAGCCGCCGATCCAATCCTCGTCGGGGGCGATGAAATCGGCGAGGCACATGTTCGCTCGCCCCTCGCGCTTCTTCACCTGCTGGCGCAGGAAGGGCAGCCGCACCTCGTCGTTGCGCGGTACCGCGATGACGTCGTCGCCATCCCTTCGGCAGCGCCACAGCCCGGCGACGCCTTTGGCGGTCAGCCATTTCTCGGCGATGATCCGATCGAGCATTGCCTGCGCGTCCTCGAACAGCGGTCGCGCGCTCTCGCCGATCACCGGGTCGTCGAGCACCGCCGGATAGTTTCCGGCCAGCTCCCAGGCGCGGAAGAACGGGGTCCAGTCGATACAGCCGCGAAGATCCTCAAGCGACCAGTCGTCGAAATGATGCACGCCGGGCTGCTTCGGCGCAGACGCCTTGCCTTCGGGATCGAACGCGAAGGCATTGGCGCGCGCCTCGTCGAGCGTCGACAGCTCGTTCTGCCCCTTGCCGGCGCGCGTCTCGCGGATCCCCGCATAAGTCTGCTTGGTGTCGCTGACGAAGCGGTCGCGCAACGTGTCGGAGACCAGGGTCGAGGCGACACCCACCGCGCGGCTGGCGTCGAGCACATGGATCACCGGGCCGTCATAGGCGGGATCGATGCGCAAAGCGGTGTGGACCTTGCTCGTCGTCGCGCCGCCGATCAGCAGCGGCAGCCGGAATTGCGCGCGCTCCATCTCGGAGGCGACCGTGACCATCTCGTCGAGCGACGGCGTGATCAGTCCCGACAGCCCGATCATGTCGGCGTTGTTCTCGTTCGCGGCCTTCAGGATATCCGGCCAGGCGACCATCACGCCGAGGTCGATCACCTCGAAGCCGTTGCATTGCAGCACGACGCCGACGATGTTCTTGCCGATGTCGTGGACGTCGCCCTTGACCGTCGCCATGACGATCCGGCCTTTGCCCTGGGTGGCGCCGTTCTTCTCTTTCTCCTCCTCGATGAAGGGAATGAGGTGCGCGACCGCTTTCTTCATGACACGCGCCGACTTGACCACCTGCGGCAGGAACATCTTGCCCGATCCGAACAGGTCGCCGACGACGTTCATCCCGTCCATCAGCGGGCCTTCGATGACATGGATCGGCCGTTCGGCCTCCTGCCGCGCTTCCTCGGCATCCTCGACGACGAATGCGTCGATGCCCTTGACCAAGGCATGCTCGAGCCGCTTGGCGACCGGCCAGCTGCGCCATTCGGCAGCAAGCTTTTCCTGCACTGCGTCGGTGCCGCGGAAGCGTTCGGCGAGCGCGACCAGCCGCTCGGTCGCATCGTCGCGCCGATCGAGGATCACATCCTCGCAGGCCTCGCGCAGCTCCGGGTCGATCGTGTCGTAGACGTCGAGCTGGCCGGCGTTGACGATCGCCATGTCGAGCCCCGCCGGGATCGCATGGTAGAGGAACACCGAGTGCATCGCGCGGCGCACCGCCTCGTTGCCGCGGAACGAGAAGCTGAGGTTCGACAGCCCGCCCGAAATGTGCGCATGCGGGCAGCGCGCCTTGATCTCGCGCGTCGCCTCGAGGAAGTCGATCGCGTAGCGCCGGTGCTCGTCGATGCCGGTCGCGATCGCGAAGATGTTGGGATCGAAGATGATATCCTCGGGCGGAAAGCCGTCCTCGACGAGCAGAGTGTAGGCGCGTGCGCAGATCTCGACCTTGCGCTCCTTGGTATCCGCTTGGCCGATCGTGTCGAAGGCCATCACCACAACGGCGGCGCCGTAATCGCGGACCAGCCGCGCGTGCCGGAGGAACTCCTCCTCGCCTTCCTTCATGCTGATCGAATTCACGATCGGCTTGCCCGACACGCATTTGAGTCCCGCCTCGATCACGCTCCACTTCGAGCTGTCGATCATGAACGGGACTCTCGCGATGTCGGGCTCCGCGGCGATCAGCTTGAGGAAGGTGGTCATCGCCACTTCGGAATCGAGCAGGCCCTCGTCCATGTTGATGTCGATGATCTGCGCGCCATTCTCGACCTGCTGCCGCGCGACCTCGACGGCAGCCGCGTAATCGCCGGCCATCACCAGTTGCTTGAAACGCGCCGAGCCGGTGACGTTGGTGCGTTCGCCGATGTTGACGAAGCTTCCGCTGGCTAAAATGGTCATCTTTTACGCGATCAGGCAGCGAGGATCATCGGCTCGATCCCGGCAAGCTGCATGCGCCGGGGAACCTCTGGAATGGTGCGGGGGGGATAGGCGCGCACCGCATCGGCGATCGCCTTGATGTGCGCCGGCGTGGTGCCGCAGCAGCCGCCGACGATGTTGACGATGCCCTGCTCCGCCCATTCGCGCACCTGCGCTCCGGTCGCTGCGGGGCTTTCGTCATATTCGCCAAGATCGTTG
>JAQGLH010000285.1 GCA_028293005.1 Alphaproteobacteria bacterium | reverse complement strand
TGTCGAGGCAGAGCTGCGCGCGCTGGAAGTTCCTCAGCTCGAGATGAAGATGCGCGCAAAGCAGCTGCCGCCTGAGATACAGCGGCACGTTGAACGGGTTTTCGTCAGGCGTATCGATCATCGTGCCGATGATCTGGCCGGCGTGAGGAGCGATCGGCTCTGCGAGAAACATGGCATAAGCCTGGAAATAGAAAAGCGATTGCGCCACCATTATTTTGGCAGGGCGGTCCACATCCTTTTTGACGGTGATCGCGTCATTCGTGAATTGACCTACGTGAGCAGTCAGACATTCGGCGTCCTGGGAAAGAATGCAAATCTCGACAAGCGCCTCGAGCATTGGCAGTCGCGCACTCGGATCATTCTCTTTTTCAATTTTTCCAACGAGCATTGCTTGTGCTGTCAGATAGCGCCCGTTCACCGCAAATTGGATCGCGTCCTTGATAGTTTCGTTTTGAGTAGCGGCCCGGGCAGCGGATGTCGTGTCGATCAAGCTTGCGCAAAAAATCAGGGCCGCTACCATCCTTTTAAAGCAACGGCCCGGAGGAACCTTCATGTTGTTCCGCTCTTGTCTAGCGCTGGTTATTGCCGTTTCATCTTATCCGGCGCCCGCGCAAATCACAGATATTTTCGCCATGCCTCTCAGGCCCGGTGCAAATGCAAGGCCGGCTGCATCCGGCGCGGCGGCGCTCCCCGCGGCAAGCGCCGCCGCCATCCGCGGATCGACGAGGGGATCGAAGGCACGTGCGCGATATTCCTCATCGCTCGGTGCGCTTGCGAACGCCAGCGAAGCGACGCTTCGCGGCGCGAAGGAGTCGAACGTTTACGAGCAAGCCGCGCCGGCGGTCGTGCTCGTCATCACCGAAGCGGGCCTCGGGTCCGGCGTGGTCGTGACTGCGGATGGGAAGATCGTGACCAACGCCCATGTCGTCGAGGGCTTCGACAAAGTCGGCGTGGTGTTCAAGCCCAAGGTCGAAGGGACGAAGCTCACCGACGCTGATGTCGTCATGGCCAAGGTCGTTCATCGCGACGAGGTGGCGGACCTGGCGCTGCTTCAGGTTCCGAACTTGCCCGCGAATGCCAAATCCCTCGCGCTCGGCAGCCTCAGCTCGATTCCGGTCGGCGCCGACGTTCACGCGATCGGCCATCCGATCGGAGAAGCATGGACCTATACGCGCGGCATCGTCAGTCAGGTGAGGCGCGGTTACGACTGGATCTCGCAGGATGGGGTCGAGCACAATGCGACGGTCGTGCAGACCCAGACCCCGATCAACCCCGGCAATTCGGGGGGCCCGTTGCTCAACGACGCGATCGAGGTCGTGGGGATCAACAGCTTCGGCAGCGAGGGCGAAGGCTTGAATTTCGCGATCTCCGCGGACGACGTGCGCAGCTTTCTCGCGCGCGCTACCGACCGCACAGCGCGACGGCCGCGGACATTGGGTGCCGCCCGCGACGCCGCCACGAAAAACTGCGAGACGAAGCTTCTCGACACCGAGCGATCAGAGGATCCGCCTGGCGAAAAAAAATGGCTCGATTTTACCTGTGACGGCGAGATCGACGCCATGATGCTGGTGCCGGACGATCCGAAGCAGCCGCAGTTCTTTGTCATCGACAATGACGGGAACGGTAAAGCCGACGAGATCATTGTCGATGTCGACCGTGACGGCACGGCCAACTATTCGGCTTATGATACCGACGAAGATGGCAAGATGGACCTGGCGGGCTATTATCGGCCAGGCGAGGACGATCCCTACCGATATGCCCGTCTCTCGAATGACGATGTATTGCCAGGACTGGCGCAGCGATAAGTGAGGCCATGAAGCAGATTGCAAAGTTGATGGCGGCCGCGGTTTTCGCCCTCGCGGCCATGCCGGCGCAGCCGGCGGCGCTTGTGCCGGCGCCGCGGGTCGATGCCGCGAAGGCGCCGGGCGAGCAGATCGCCGTGCTGGCGGGCGGCTGCTTCTGGGGCCTGGAGGGCGTGTTCGAGCATGTCAAAGGCGTGAGCGACGTCGTCTCCGGCTATGCCGGCGGCACGCGCGGCGACGCCAGCTACGATCGCGTTTCCAGCGAGACCACCGGCCACGCCGAGGCAGTGCGCATCCGCTTCGATCCCCGCCAGATCAGCTACGGGACTTTGCTCCGCATCTATTTCTCGGTGACCACCGACCCCACCCAGCTCAACCGCCAATTTCCCGACGTCGGCCCCAGCTACCGCTCCGCTATCTTCCCGCAGAACCAGGAGCAGGCCAGGGTCGCGCGCGCCTATATCGCGCAGATCGGGCAATCGGGGGCCTATAAGCAGCCGATCGTGACGCGGGTCGAGAGCGGGCATTTCTTCCCTGCCGAAGCCTACCATCAGAACTTCATGCGCAACAACCCGGCCTATCCCTATATCGTGCGGTACGACCTGCCGAAGGTCGCGGCGCTCAAGCGCCTGTTCCCGAACATGTATCGGGGCTGACCCCCTCCCGCTCAGGCGAGAGGAAGTTACTCCAGCACCTTCATGCCGCGCTGCACCGCCGGCCTTGCGCCGACGCGCTCCATCCAGCCGGCGATCGACTTACTCTTGTCGAGCGCCGGCCCGAGCACCGGCTTCATCATCGACGCCGCCGCCGTCATCCAGGGGTAGGCCGCGATATCGGCGATCGAATATTCTTCGCCGCCGAGATAGGGCGTTTCGCTCAGCCTTTTCTCCATCACGCCGAGCAGCCGCTCGGCTTCCTCGGTGAAACGGCTGATCGCGGCTGGGACCTTCTCCTCGCTGCGCACCGCGAAGAAGCCGAGCTGCCCGAGCATGGGCCCGAGCCCGCCGATCTGCCAGTGGAGCCATTCCAGGACCTTGAAGCGATCGGCGCCGGACGCGGCGAGCAGCAGTCCGCTCCGCTCGGCGAGATAGGTGAGGATCGCGCCGCTCTCGAATATCGATAGCCTTCCGTCGGGGCCCTGGTCGTCGACGATGGCGGGAATCTTGTTGTTCGGCGCGATCGCCAGGAATTCGGGTGAGAATTGCTCGTTCTTGCCGATGTCGACCCCCACCACCTCATAGGGCATGCCGATCTCCTCGAGCATGATCGCGGGCTTGCGGCCGTTCGGGGTCTTCCACGTGTAAAGCGTGATCATGCCTGCTCTCCTGCCCTTATTATTGTCGCCGGCTGCCTCGCACGAAAGTTTTCAGGGTGCAATGCACCGAAGCAGCCTGGCCTTGGCCGTCATTCCACGGCTCCCCGCGCGCGATCCGCGGCTAGGGCGCGGGCTGCGCGGCCGAATAGCAGCATTGCGCCCGCGGTGAGCAGCGCCGGCACGGCGATGGTCAGGAAGATCATCCGCAAATTCATGCCGACCATGAAGAACAGGCTGCCGAGCAACGGCCCGCAAATCGATCCGATGCGGGCGAAGGCCAAGCTCCAACCGACCCCGGTCGAACGGATCGCGGTCGGATAGAATGACGCTGCGACCGCGATCAGCGCGGTGCCGGCGCCGCCGATCGAGATGCCGATCAGCGCGATCGCGACGAAGCCCCCGAAGATCGTCACCGGCAGCAATGCGTAGAGCAAGACGGTCGCCGCGCCGATCACGAAGCCGGAAGCGATCAGCGCGGGCGCGCCGCGCCGGTCGACGAGCAGGCTGTAGAGCAGGATGCCGATCAGCCCGCAGGCGTTGAATGCCGCCAGCCCCAGCGCCGCAGTGCCCATCGTCGTCCCCGCCTGCTGCAGCAGCGCCGGAGTCCAGGCGACCATCAGATTGATGATCAGATAGGCGAGGAACAGCGCGGTCCAGATCAGATAGGTGCCCTTGGCTCGGCCTTCGGCGAACAGCATGCCGATCGGCACCCTTTCGGCGCTGTCGGCATGGCCGATGAAGCGCGTTTGCGAATTGACCGGCGCAGCGGGCGCGATCCGCTTCAGGATCCGTGCGATCCGCGCAGGATCGCGGCCGCGGACGATCAGGTAGCCGATCGATTCCGGAAGCCAGCAAGCGAGGACGATCGCGAGCAGGAACGGAAAGCCGCCCCCGATCCAGAACAACGACTGCCAGTCATAGGCTTCGATGAAGGCCTTGCCGGACAGGCTGCCGATCGTGCCGCCGACGGGAATGCCGGCCCATATCAGCGCAACCACCCGGCCGCGCAGGTGAAGCGGGACATATTCGGCCGGCATCGCGACGAACGAGATCGAGGCGCCGCCGAACGCAAAGCCGCTGAGCAGCCGGGCGATCAATATGTCGTTGAACGAATCGAGCCAGGGAATGGTCAAGGTGCCCGCGCCAAAGCCAAGCAGCGATCCGACCAGCAGCCATTTGCGACCGATGCGGTCGCCCAGCGGCCCCAGCAGCAACCCGCCCAGCACGAAGCCGAGTAGACCCGCGCTGTAGAGCGGGCCGATCCGGTCGATCGGCTCGCCGAGCGCGCGCAGCATCCGCGGCCCCGCGATTGCCGGAAGTTGCTGGTCGAAGCCTTCGACCACCGCGGCGAGGAAGCAGAGGATCAGGATCCTGATCTGGTACGCGCCGATGCGGGTCCGGGTGATCACCGCTCCAGCGTCGAAGGCTGGCGCGCCGCCGGCGCCCGGTGTCGCCATCAGGAGAAAGCCGCCCGGCAGGGCTCGGCACCGGCGCGCCCGCCGCCGAGGCGAAGCCCCGGACAAGATCCTTCTCCCGGAGCCATACGCCGCTTCGCCATGGTGCGATCCTCTCCCGATTGATCGGTTGATACGGAATGGCGGCGCGAGCGCACAACAGCTTTGTGCAGCAAGGACCTAACAGCGGCGCGATGGGGTGAAAGCGTTCCACATGTGGCGTTGATCTTTATCCCGGCCACTCATACGATGCCCGGCGACCACCATGGCGGCACGGGCAACCCGGCAGCGCGAACATCGCCGCTCCGGAAACTCCCGCGTGAGAACCAGCCTGGGAGAGATTGGGAGAATTACGAATGCACGACCTGCTCCAGCCCGGATTGGATCCGGCCGAGGTCGAGGATCTCGCGCGCGTCGATCGAACCCATGTCTCGCTCTACACCGATCCGGCCATCTTCAAGCAGGAGATGGAGAAGATATTCTACACCACCTGGGTGTTCGTCGGGCACGACAGCGAAATCCCGAAACCCGGCGATTACAAGACCACTTACATCGGCCAGATCCCGGTGATCGTCTCGCGCGACCAGAAAGGCGCGATCCAGGTGCTGATGAACCGTTGCGCGCATCGCGGCGCGACCGTCTGCAACCGCGAAAAGGGCAACGCCAGTTCGTTCACCTGCTCCTATCATGCGTGGGAATATGGGCTCGACGGCTCGTTGCTCGCGGTCGGCATGCCGCGCGGCTACAACGAGGGCGAGCTCGACTGGTCGCAGCTCGGCCTGGCGCAGGCGCCGCGGATAGACAGCTATCGCGGCTTCATCTTCGCGAGCATGAAGAGCGAGGGCATCAGCCTCGACGAGCATCTCGGCAACGCCAAGCCCTATATCGACCTTTACGTTGACCAGTCGCCAGCCGGCGAGATCGTCGTCGGCCAGTCGGGCGTCAATCGCCATAGCTACCGCGGCAATTGGAAAATCCAGGTCGAAGGCAGCGTCGAAGGCTATCATCCGCCCTTCACCCACGCGACCGCGTTCGAGGTGATGGTCTCGCGGATGGGGTTCACGTCCAACTACGGCGGCCAGAATCTCGACGGCCTCGATCTCGGCCACGGCCACAGCCTGCTGCAGGTCTATTCGATGCCCGACGAGGCGGTCGAGAAACGTTTTCCGCGCGAGCATATCGACGCGGTCACGGCGCGGGTCGGGCGCGAGCGCGCCTATGACTGCCTGCGCAGCCGCTACAATCTGGTGATCTTCCCGAATCTTGCGATCCTCGAATATCAATTGCGCGAGATCCGCCCGATCTCAGTCGAGGAGACCGAGGTGCGGCTGCACCACGTGCTGCTCAAGGACGCGCCCGAGGCGTCCAACCTGCGCCGCGTGCGCGAGCATGAATTCTTCTACGGTCCGGCGTCGTTCGGCGGCCCCGACGATTATGCGATCTTCGACCGCATCCAGGAGGGCTATCGCGCGCAGAATGTGCCGTGGGTCCTGCTCAACCGCGGCTATCTCAGCGAGGTCGAGAAAGACAATGGCGTGCGCCGCGGCGGCCACACGCAGGAGACGATCCAGCGGGCGCCTTATTACGAATATCGCCGGCTGATGGGGGCCTAACCGGAATGTCAGTGGAAACGCTCACCCTCGCCGAAGCCACGCTCGATCTCATCCCCCAGGTCGAGCAATATCTGTTCCACGAGGCGCGTCTGCTCGATCAGTGCCGGTGGCGCGATTGGCAGAAAATGTTCGCCGACGATTGCCTCTACTGGATCCCCTCGAGCCTCGAGGATTATGATCCGCGCTTCCACGTCTCGATCGCCTATGACGACGGCGTGCTGCTCAACGACCGCATCGGGCGCCTCGAAAGCGGCCAGGCCCATGCCCAGGATCCGCCGTCGCGGACGCTGCACCAGATCGGCAATGTGAGCTGCGAGCGCCGCGGCGACATCCTGTTCGTCCAGTCGAACCTCGCCCTCTACGAGTTCAAGCCCAATGCCCAGCGGCGCATGGACCCGGTCAATCTGTTCCCCGCCGCCTGCGAGCATGATCTCGTCGGAACGCCCGGTGCCTGGAAGATCAAGCGCAAGAAGGTGACGTTGCTGCAGGCAGACGGCACGATCACCAACCTCACCTTCCTGATCTAGCCCGACATGACGACGGCGCCGCCTGATCCGTTCGAATTCAACACGGCCGATCCCGACTATCGCCGCGCGATCGACATGATGCGCGAGGTGCTCGGGCCCGCCGATTCGTTCCGCATCGAGCGGCTGCTCGAGACCGAGCCGGGCAAGGACGCGATCGGCTGGTTCTTCACCCAGACGTGGGGAAATCTCTACGCGCGCGACGACAAGCTGCCGCTGCGCGACCGGGCGATCCTGCTGATCGGAACCGACCTCGCGCTCGGCCGCGCCGGGCCGTTGCGCGACCATATCAAGGTCGCGCTCCACGCCGGCGTCACCCCGGTGCAGCTGGTCGAGCTGATGTTCCAGGCCGCATTCTACGTCGGGATCCCTGCGCTCGGCATGGGGCTGCAGGTGGCAAAGGACGTGTTCCAGGCTGCCGAAAGAAAGAAAATGGAGGCGAAGAGGATGGCCGAGCAGGACAATTCGATCGATCTGGGATCGATCAACCACGTCGCGATGGTGGTGCGCGACTGGAGGGTCGCCGCCAAAGGCTATGCCCGGCTGATGGGGCTGCGGCGCTGGAAGATGGTGGAGATCGGCCCGGCACTGATGACCGAATGCCAATATTATGGCGAGGACGAGCCATGCACCTGGATCTCCGCCTTCGCCAAGAGCGGCGACACGCTGATCGAGCTTTGCCAACCGGTCGAGGGGAAATCGATCTTCGCCGATTTCCTCCGCGACCATGGCGAGGGGATGCAGCATGTCGGCAACCTCAGCCATCCCCGGCCAGGGCAATTGGTGAAAAGCTGGACCGAGCAGGGCGTCAGGATCGGCAATTATTGCAACATCGCCGACGTGGTGAAGCTCTATTATCTCGACACGCGCGAGCAGTTCGGCGGCATGTTCCTCGAGGTCGTCGACCCCGCCTCGTTCGCCGCCATCCCCGCGTTCGGCGAGGATTTTGATTTCTAGGATTCCGGACAGCCAAGATTCGGAATTTCAAATTCGGAGACTCGTCATGGCCCAGCCTCTGTTCCCCGTCGAAGGCATCCCCTGCGCCGGAATCGTGGTGCGGGACTATCGTTCGTCGATCGAGCAATTCGCCCGCTTCTTCGGAATTGCCGAATGGCGGGTGCGGCGGTTCGATGGCAACGATCTGATCGACAGCCATGTCCATGGCGACATCATGCACGCGAGCTGGATCAGCGCGCGCGGCAGCAACGGCCGGGTCGCCTTCGAGCTGATCCAGCCAACCGGGGGCCAGAGCCTGTTCGAGCGCCACATGCACCAGCGTGGCGAGGGCATGTTCGGGGTGCAGACGGCGAGTTTGAGCCAGCACCGGATCGACGACATCGCCGCCCGCGCCGTCGAGGCGGGGATCCACGTCCTGCAGGAATGCCGGCTCGGCGGTGAGCGTTTCGTCTGGCTCGACACGCGCCAAGAGCTTGGCGTCGTGACAATGCTGCAGGGCGGCGGCGATGCCGGGCCCGACGGCGAGCGCGTCGACATGAGCGCCGTCGCCGCGAAGGGCCCGCCGCTGCCGGTCCAGAAACATTATCATTTCGGGATCGTCTGCCGCGACCGCAACGCGACCAAGGCCGCTTACGAACGGCTCTACGCGATGGACAAGTGGATCGAGTTCATGATCGAGACCGACGTCACGCTGACCGACACCTTCTATTACGGCAAGCCGGTCAAGCACGCTTACGACAATTGGGTCGGCCGCCGCGACGGCTTCGCGGTCGAGCTGATCGAGATGCGCTACGGCGACGCGGTCTATCAGGAGATGCTCGACACGATTGGCGACGGCGCGCACCACGTCTTCCCGACAATCTGCAGCCCCGAAGAATTCGCCGCAGCGCAGGACTTCTTCGCGGCGAACGACATGCCGATCATCCAGAGCGGCCGGATCGGCGGCCTGATCGACTATTTCTACGTCGACGTCCGCCGCAAGCTCGCCGGCCTGACGCTCGAGGTGGTGACGCCGCTGGCCGAAAATTGGCTCGAAACGATGCTCCCGGGCGAAGCCGGCTACGTGCTGATGGGGCCCGATGTGAAGTAGGCTTCAGTCCCGCCCCCGCTTGCCGCCCCTGCTTGAGTCCCTCTCTTCCTGCCTGCTTTTCCCGACCGCTTGCGGGAGAGGAGATTCAGGCGGAGGGGAAGGAAAGCTTCAGCTCTCCGCCCACCACGGCCGCGCGTCGGGATCCGCCACCGTCAGCACCTCGATCAACGTCGGCCCGGCCTCGTCGAACGACCAGCGCAGCGCCTCGTCGAGCTGGGCCGGATCGTCGACCCGCCTCGCGGTCAAACCCTGCCCTTCCGCGATCTTGCAGAAATCGACGCCGACGATGTCGCTGCCGACCGGATTGCCAAGCCCGAAGCGCTGGCCGAACGCCTTGAGCGCCGAATAGCCGTTGTTGTTGACGATGATGAAGCTGATCGCGAGCTTCAACTGCGCCGCCGACCACAGGCCCTGGATCGAATAGAGGCTCGATCCGTCGCCGAGCAGCCCGATCACCTTCTCGCCCGGTCGGCCAAGCGCGATCCCGACCGCCGCAGGAAGCGAAAAACCGAGGCCGCCGCTGGCGCTGGTGTAGAAACCGTCGCGGCGGACGATCGGCAGATGCGTCTGCAGCGCGGGGCGCGAGCTTGGCGCCTCCTCGACGATGATGCTGTTCGCCGGGCGATTGGCGGCGATCCGGTGCATCAAGAAGGGTTCGGTCAGCGCCGCTCCCGACGGCGGCGCGACCGGCTGGCGCGCCGGCGGCTCGACCCGTTGCGGCGACCGCTCGGCCTTGAGCAGCGCCTGAAGCGCGGGCTTGATGCTGGTCGTGATCGCCGTGCCGTTGGCCGCCCACGTCGCGACAGCCGGATCGTCGACGAACTGGAACAGCTGCGCGCCCTCTGGGACGTGCGGTCCGCTGCCCTCGACGTGGTAGACGAACGCCGGAGCGCCGATCACCAGGATGACGTCGCTTCCCTCGAGCGAGGCGACGACGTGGCGCCGGTCGGCCGGGAGGAAGCCGGCGAACAGGGGATGATCCTCGGGGAAGCTGTTGCGCGGCGAGTTCGGGCTCACCCAGACTCTCGCGCGGTGCTTCTCGGCAAGCGCGATCATCTCGTCCCACGCATCCTCGAGCGCGATGCCGGGGCCCGCGACGAAGGCGGGTGTCCGCGCCTCCGCCAGCGCCACGATCGCCTCGTCGATCAGCCCCGATGCGTCGGCGATCCGATCGGCGACCCGCCGCACTTCGACCGCCTCCGCCGGCTCGTCCCAATCGTCCATCGGGATCGACAGGAAGACCGGGCCGCGCGGCGGCTGCATCGCGACATAATAAGCGCGGGCGATCGCCGCGGGCACATCCTGCGCGCGCGCCGGCTCGCACGCCCATTTGACGTGCGGCTGCGGGAATTCGGTCGCGCGCTCGGCGAACAGGAAAGGCTCGAACGGCAGCAATGAGCGGGCCTGCTGGCCCGCGATCACGATCAGAGGTGTCTGGTTCTTGCGCGCGGTGAAGAGGTTGCCGAGCGCGTGGCCGAGCCCGGCCGCCGAATGGAGGTTGATCAGCGCGGCGTTGCGCGTCGCCTGCGCGAAGCCGTCCGCCATGCCCAGCACCGAGGCTTCCTGGAGCCCAAGAACATATCTGAAGTCGTCCGGGAAATCGCGGAACATCGGCAATTCGGTGGATCCCGGATTGCCGAAGATCGTCGTCACGCCGAGTTCGCGCAGCAATTTGACCGTCGCGCTGCGCACCGTCTCGCGGTTGGTCTTGAGCCCAACGTCCGGTTGCGCTTCATGGTCGGCTTCCGCAGCCATCATCTCTCTCCTCGGCGGGACGGGTCACCTGTTCGTCGGGACTCGAATGCTTTGCACATCTCGCTCGGGGAAATCGATAGGACCGCGGTCGGGAGCGGTCAATCTGACGCAGCCGCCGCAGTTTAGCCGTCAGCGTTGGAACGAGTCCGCTCGGGACTGCTTGACGACCCCGGGCGCGGCGGGAATGGTGCCGCAGCCCTTCGCTATTGGTTGCACCGTATGACGCTTGCCTCGGCGCCCGAACGACCCGCGCCCGAACGACCCGCGCCGGAATGGCTGCTTCTGCTCCTGCTGATCGTCTCGCTCGCCTTCATGCAGCCGGGCTTCTGGGTTTCCGGCCTCCAGGTCGCACCCACCGACTTCGTCTACCCGCTGCTGCTCGCAGCCTGGGGCATTGCGGTGGCGCGCGGGCGAGCCGCCTTCTCGTGGCATCCGGATTATGGACTGCTGATCCTCTACTTCGGGGCGATGCTGGTTTCCGCGGCCGCAGCGGGCTTTCCACAACGATCGGCGCTCAAGCTGCTGACCCAGCTCTATCTGCTCAGCCTGCCAGCGCTGGTCTGCAGCCTCGTCAGCTCGCAAGCACGGCTGCGCCAGGCGTTGCTCGCCTGGCTGGGCGGGAGCGCGATCGTCGCCCTGGTCGGCGTCGCGGCGGTCATCGCTTTCCTGGTCGACCCCGACAGCCGCTGGTTCGCCTTTGCGCGCTCCGATTTCGGGACGCTGCCGACCGGCGCCTACCCGCGGCTGTGGCTTACCTTCCTCAACCCCAATCTGCTCTGCAATTACCTGACCGTGTCGTTGGTCATCCTGCTGGTCGCGCGCCATCAGGCATGGATTTCGCGCACGCCGTTCCTTTTGCTGCTCGGCGGCCTGTCGCTCAGCGCCGCCTTCACCATCTCGACCGGACTTGGCGGCATCGCGCTGGCGATCGCGGTCTGGCTGTGGCTCCTCCTCCGCCATCGCCATCGCGCGATCGCACGGCTCCTGCTCGCCGGCGGGATCGCGGCGGCGGCGGCATTCGTGCTGGCCGCGCTCGTGACGCCGGTCATCCCCCGCGAGGTCCCGTTCCTGGTCCACCTTCCCGGTATCGACCGCCCATTCGCGCCCGCGGTGCGCTGGCTGACGTGGCACGACGCGATCGCCAACTTTCTCGCCGATCCTTGGTTCGGCCGGGGCATCGGCAGCGACGCGGTCTCGGTCTTCTATTGGGTGCCGTGGGGCCTCCACAGCCATCTCACCGACGCGCACAACATGTACCTCAACATCGCCGTCCAATGCGGCCTGCCCGGCCTCGCCGCGCTGATCGCGCTGATCCTTTATGTCTGGCGCCGCACGCCGCTGCCGAGTCCCACCGCGCCGCCGCGCGACCTCATGGCCCTAGGCCTCGGCTTCGCCTTCCTCGACGCCTTCGCCTATCAGGGCCTCACCGGCTCGTTCGAGGATGCCCGGCACCTGTGGGTGCTGCTCGGACTGTTTCTTGCGAGCCTTCGGCTGCGCACCGTCGCGTCGGAACCGCTCTGATTGCCGTCATCGGCGAAAGCAGCCTAGCTCGTGGTCGTTGACGAGGCCGGTCGCCTGCATCCAGGCATGGACGATCACCGGTCCCACGAAGCTGAACCCGCGTCGCTTGAGCGCCGCCGAAAGCCTGTCGCCCTCGGCTGAACGGCTGGCGCTGCCGGTGCCATCGCCCTGCACCGGCCTGCCCCCGACCGCGTCCCAGGCGAAGCGCGCGAAGTCGTCGCCGGCGTCGCGCATCGCGAGAAAGGCTCCTGCATTGCGGATCGTCGCCTCGATCTTGGCACGCGAGCGGACGATGCCGGCGTCGCCGAGCAGGCGGGTGACATCCGCCTCGCCGAACCGCGCGACGCGCTCCGGATCGAAGCCGGCGAAGGCGGCTCGGAACGCGTCCCGCTTGCGCAGGATGATGATCCACGCCAGCCCCGCCTGGAACCCGTCGAGCATCAGCTTTTCCCACAACGCCCTCGCGTCCCGTTCGGGCACGCCCCACTCGGCATCATGATAGGCGGCGAGCAGCGGATCGGTCCGTGCCCAGCGGCAGCGATGCGGCTCCCCATTCATAGCAGCTCCCCGAATGTGAATTCGTAGCGGACTGGCTCTGTGACAAATCAGGTCGCATCGTGGAAGATGAGTCCCAGCGTATGCCGCTTGCCCGCGCGAAGCTTGCTGACGCCGTGACGCATCGTCACCCGATAGTCGCCGCGCGTACCCTTGTGCGGGCGGACATTGACCGCGAACAGCACCGCGTCGCCCTTGCCCAGCGGCACCACCGCCGGCCGCGACTGCATGCGCGGGCGCTGTTCGGTCAGCACGAACTCGCCGCCGGTGAAATCCACGCCGGGCGCCGACAGCAGCACCGCGACCTGGAGCGGGAAGACATGCTCGCCATAGAGGTCCTGATGCAGGCAGTTATAGTCGCCGCTCCGATATTCGAGCAGCAACGGTGTCGGGCGGCGCTGGCCGGCGGCATGGCAGCGATCGAGGAACGCAACGTGGTCGGCGGGAAAGCGAACATCGATGCCCATCCGCTCGTGCCAGCGGTTGGCGATCGGCGCCAGGTGCGGGTACAGCGCGGTGCGGAAATCCTGCACCAGCGGCGGCAGCGGATAGGCGAAATAGCGATATTCGCCCTGCCCGAAGCCGTGGCGCGCCATGTGCACCTGGCTGCGGAACGCCTCCGAAGGGCCGTAGAGCGCGGCGGTGGAATCGCACTCGGCGTCCCTCAGCAAGCCGGGCAGCAAGGTCCAGCCGTCGCGATCGAGATCGGCGGCCGCCGCTCCCCAGTCGATCGCGGCGACACGGGCGTCGATGTCGCTCACCTCAAGTCCTCCAGATTGACCGGCCGCGGCTTGCGATCGACGCCGCAGCGACCGCGCGGCCCAAGGAGGATCTCCGGCGGCGCCGGCGCTCGCGCCATGTCTTTCTGCTGCGTCATCGCGTCAGCGTCCTGGCTGAATGGCATGCCCGCCGCGCCCCGCTTCTTGCTTTCAAACTCGATATATGTGCCGCGCGGGCAGTAGCGGCCGGATCATCGCAGCAGCGGCGCTTCGCGGGGGAACGAGCAG
>JAQGLH010000280.1 GCA_028293005.1 Alphaproteobacteria bacterium | reverse complement strand
GGAGACCAACGCCAGCCGCGGCGGACTCGGCAATATCGTCGATCTCGCGCGCACGACGGGCATGACCGTCCGCCAGCTCGCCCAGCGCGCCGGCGGCAGCTACGGGTCGCTCGAAATGGTTGGGACGCCCGAGATGATCGTCGATCAGATGGAGCAATGGTTCGAGGAGCGCGGCTGCGACGGCTTCAACATCATGTTCCCGTTCGTCCCCGGCGGGATCGACGATTTCGTCGACATGATCGTGCCCGAACTGCAGCGACGCGGCCTGTTTCGCACCGCTTACGAAGGCAAGACGCTGCGCGAGAATATGGGCCTCGAGCGGCCGCCGAACCGCAGGTTTGAATAGGTTCTCGCCTGACGGGCCTTTCGCTTGTGACATCTCCCCCTGCTTGCGGAAGCCGCCAGGCAGTGGCTAAAGGTGATGGTCCTTTCAATAGATTAGGACGAGCGAGCTGGGTGGCGCGGGCCCCCTGCCCCTCCCGCGAGCCGGAGGGGAGATGCTTGCGCTTTACGTCTTCTTCTTCGCTTTCGCTTTGCCTTTGGCCGCCGGCTCGGGCTTGACGCTCTTGATGTGCGCGATCACCTGGTCGAGCTCCGCGTCGGTCAGCTCGGTCGGGCGGAACGGCGGCATCTCGATCAGGCCGTTGCGGACGACGGCGCGGACATAGTCGGGCTCGAGATCGCTGCGCCCCATCAACGGAGGGTGCTCGCGCCCCAGCTGCTCGAGCAGCATCGTTGCGGGATGACCCGGGCCGGGATTGTGGCAACCCGCGCAATAACGCTCGTACAGCACCGCGCCGCCGGGATGGTCGAGATTGGCGCCGCTCTGATTGGCGCTGGCGTGGCTGGCAGCGGATTGCGGCTGGAACGCATAAGCCGCCGCGGCGGAGGCGAGCAGAGCAGCGGCGCCGAGTGTGATCACAACTTTGGTGGACATGCTTGCTCCCTCAAACACTGGCAAACAGCCCGCGCGGGTCGAGCGCGGTCTTGATACGGCGGTGAAGATCGCCGAGCGCACCGCCATTGGCGGCGTAGGTCGCGGCCGCGGTCGGGACGAGCGAGGGATCGGCGAAGACTTGGCCGAAGCCGGCGCTCGCCTGAGCCGCGATCAGCTCACGCGCGCAGGCCTCCGCGCGCGCCGCTGCGGCGCGATCGCCCGGCGCATGCGACAATGTTTGATCGTGATGCGCCGCGCGCCAGATCGCATTCGCCTCGCCGACATAATCGAAGCCATGCCGTGCCATCGTGTTGCGCGACAGCTCGTAGAGGCGAAGCGCCTCCTCGCCGTCGACCGGAGTCATCGGATGAACGGAGAGCGCGTCGCCGCCGCCCCACGCCGCAACCGAAGCTGGCGGCGCAGCGACCGAGCCGCGCATCATCGCCTCGCGCCAAGCCCACAGGCGGTCGCCCGAACGATCCTGGGCGGTGAACACCTGCGCGCCGGGGATCGAGGAGAAAGCGCCGCGTACCATCCCCCACGCCATCGCGACATTATCGGGCAGGCCGTAGAGCGAGCCATAGAGGTTCCAATAGCCGACGTTGAGCGACTTGGCCGCATCGGCCACCGCCCCCCCGGCCATCGGCCCGCTGCCGGCGAAGTCGCTCCTTTTCTTGCCGAGCAATGCGGCTTCATGCAGCGCATTGGCGACCGCGACGCCATTGGGAATGATCATGTTCGTCTTGAGCGGCCCGAGCATCTCGAGCAACGGCTGGAGATCCTGCTCGCGCGGCACCGTCACCATGAAGGGCTGGTAGCCGGGCGGCTCGGGCATCATCCACATGCCGACCTTGGTGACGACGCCATTGTGCGACTGGCTGAACAGGCCGTCGATCCAGGGGCCATAGCCGAACTTGAACAATTGCCAGCAGGTGCTCTTGGGCATCGCCCCCATGCCGGTGCGCACTACCTTGCCGTCGGCGAGCATGACCTCGAGACCGCATTGGAAGAGATGATGGTCGGCATAGGGCGTGTAGCCGGCCTGCCGCGCGATGAAGCTGGCGGCGACGCTCTCGTCGGGCGACCCGGGATTGTCGACCCACAGTTTTTGGCCGTTGGCTTTGAGGTAATCGGCCAGCTGGCGATAGGTCACTCCCGGCTCGACCAGGCAATAAGCGAGGTCGCTGTTGACCTCGAGAATCTTGTTCATCCGCTTCATGTCGATGACGATCGCACCGGGCACGACCTTCTTCCCCGATGGGCTGTCACCGTTGCACACCGGTTGCACCTGCGCCCCTGCCGATTGCGCGGCAGCAAGCACTCGCCCGATCTGCTCGACGCTGTCGGGATAGACGATCGCGGCGGGGCGCGCGCCATCGGCGAAGCGGGCGAGGCTCTTCTTGTCTCGAACCACGGCGTTGCGGCCCAGCGCGGCCTGGATCGCTGCAATTCCAGCATTCTGTTTTGCCGAATCAATCATCCTGTCTGTCTTTCGATGAGGTCGCGGTTAGCGCACGGGCGCGAGAATGATCGGCAGCTTGTCGATCTGGGCGGGGTCGACGCGGAAATCGGCATCGCGCGTCTTGGGATCGACCGCGCTCGCCGGCTCGCTGTCGCGCCAGGAAAAGGAGCATTTGAGGCAGTGGAGGATCCGCCAGATCAGCTTGCCCTCTTCCTTGCCCTCATGTTCCAGCCGCGTCTCTTCCGTCAGGCAGCGCGGGCAGACGTCGCTCATGCCCCTTCTCCATTCTGCATCGCCAAGATGCGCTTGCTCAGCGCCTCGATCTCCGGCCCGGCCGGCGGCTCGACGAGATGCGCCTCACCGACCGGATCGGGCGCCATGAAGCTCGTCGCGTCGATGATCAGATGGTGGCCCTTGCCTGGCGTTACCGCCGATGGGTCGATCGGGATCATCGCCATATTGGGGAGCACCATGATGTCGTCATGCCGCGTCCTGGTCGACAGCGCCCACATCACCTGGTTGAGGTCGAAGGGATCGACGGTCGCATCGACCATGATCAGATTCTTGAGGTACATCACGCCATGCGGCGTGCCGAGCGCACGCAACGCCACCGTCTTGGCAAAACCGGCCATGCGGTTCTTGACCGCGATGATCGCGGTCATGCCATGCTGGTAGAGCGCGTTGACGCCGGCGACCTCGGGGAATGACTCGCGCAATTGCGCGTAGATCGGCGCCGAGGTGTTGAGGCCGATCAGCGTGTCGTGCTCGGTCCAGCCGCGGCCGATGTAGATATTCTCGAAGATCGGGTCGCGGCGGTGCGAGATGCCGGTGACCTTGAACACCGGCGCGCGGCGCACGCCGCTGTAGGATCCGGGGAACTCGCCGAACGGACCTTCGACAACGCGCTCGCCGAGCTGAAGCTCGGCCTCGAGCACGATCTCGCTGTCGGCGAGAATGTCGATGCCGTCAGCCGATTTGGTCAGCGAGATCGGCGCGCCCATCATCGCCGACGCATATTCATATTCCGATTCATCGTAGCCGACCGGAGTCGCCGCGAACACCGCGAGGCCGGGATGGTTGCCGAGCATCACCGCGATCTTGAATGGCTTGTTCGCCTTCTCGGCTGCAATGATCTGACGGCCCATGTCGTGGTCCGGCACTTTCATCAAGGTGAACTTGTCTGGGCCCTGAATCTGCAGCCTGTAGATGCCGACATTCTGCTTGCCGTAATTTTC
>JAQGLH010000270.1 GCA_028293005.1 Alphaproteobacteria bacterium | reverse complement strand
AGCCTCGTCGAGCTTTAGACGGGCTTTCCCCGATGCCACCTGTTCACCTGATCAATCCAATGAACGACGCTTCCGGCGGCAGCGAGCGGCGCGCGGCTGCACTGTACGACGAGCTTCGCGACCATGCCGACGTCGTCTTGTGGAGCGGCGCCGAGCCCGGCCCGCAATTCGCGGAATATCCAATCCGTCGAATCCGGCTGCAGAGGCTCGCTTTCCCGAGGACCGGCACGTTCGTCTTCGTCGGCCTCTATTTTGAACTCGGGCAATGGCTCTGGCTGACACGGCCAGGCCGAATCATCCTAATTTGCAACACGTTCCAGTCGGCCGAGCTTGAGTACCGGCTTGCTCATTTCGGGCGTGTCTTGGGCCATCCAGCCGAATTGGTCTATGCGTCGGAGCTGGTTCGCGAGTGGGGCCGGCATCCGGGCGTTGTCCATGCCTCGCCGATCGACATCGACCATTTCTCCCCTAGCGATGGCGGCAGCGGGCACAGGTTCACGGTTGGTCGGCTCAGCCGGGACGGGCCGCTCAAGCATCATCCGCGCGACGCCGCGCTGTACCGGCGCCTTGCCGAACAAGGGTGCCGGATCCGGGTGATGGGCGCTTCGGACGCGCTCCGCGACGCGGCCGGCGAGAATCCGGCGATCGAGCTCCT
This sequence comes from Alphaproteobacteria bacterium, assembly GCA_028293005.1. The sequence goes on along the minus strand of JAQGLH010000270.1, from coordinate 6,213 downwards.
GCCGAGCTGCGCGATCGAGGCCGGCGCCTTCCTGCAGGGCCTCGACTGCTTCTTTTACCGGACGTCGGAGGAAGCGCCGGAGCCGTGGGGCCGGGTCGTGACCGAGGCGATGGCGTGCGGCCTGCCGGTCGTCTGCCACCGCAGCGGCGGCTATGCTTCGATCATCGACCATGGCCGCAACGGCTTCCTGTTCGAGAGCGACGAAGAGGCCGAGGCACTTCTGCTCGCGCTCGAGCGGGATCCCGCCTTGCGGCGGCGCGTCGGCCGTGAGGCGCGCGCGACGATCGAGACTCTGCTCTCGGCGCGCAACCGGGCCGAAATGGTCGACTTCTATTGCCGCTGACATATTGCCGCTGGGATTCTTGCCGTCGAGACAAGCGGCCGTGACTCGCGGGGACCGCGAAAAGAGCTTATGACGTGCTGGTGAGAAACCGGCCGCTCGCCATCTCCAACCTCGAGTTGCACGTCGCGCACAGCTGCAATCTCGCGTGCGAGAGCTGCTCACATTATTCGGACCATGGCCACAAGGGGCTGCTTGCTCTCGACGAGGCGCGGCGCTGGATGGAGCCGTGGGCGGCGCGGCTCGCGCCGGCTAAATTCTCGTTGCTCGGGGGAGAGCCCGCGATTCATCCCGAATTGGCCGAATTCGTGCCGCTGGTGCGCGGCCTGTGGCCCAAGGCGCAGGTGCGGATCGCGACCAATGGGCTGCTGTTGCACCGCCATCCCGATCTTCCCCGCCGTCTCGCTGCGGCGGACAATGCAGTGCTCGAGGTCTCGATCCATCACGCCTCCGATGCCTATCGCGAACGGCTCGAGCCGGTGTTCAGGCTGCTGCGTGAATGGATCCGCCGCTACGGCATCAATGTCGGCCTGGTGCACAGCTACGCCAATTGGACTCGCCGCTACAACGGCTTCGGGGCGGCGATGGCGCCGTTCAAGGACGATGATCCACGCTCGAGCTGGGAGCATTGCCCGGCCAAGCACTGCCCGCAATTGCTCGACGGCGCGATCGCGAAATGCGGGCCAATTGCCTATTTGCCGATGCAGGATTCGAAATATCGCCTTTCGGACGAATGGCGGCCGTATCTCGATTACCAGCCGCTCGTCGCGGGCTGCTCCGATGCCGAGCTCGCCGCCTTCTTCGCGCGTCAGGAGGAGCCTATTTGCGCGATGTGCACCGCCGCCCCGGAGCGTTTTGCGCTGGCGTCGCCGCTGCGCGCGAACGGACCGCTGCAGCCGGTTTGAGATCTCTGCCGGCGCGGGTCTCGCCTTCCGCTCAAGCGGCTTTGCGATCCAGCCCGGCCTTGCGTTGAGATGACGTATGCCCGGTCGGCTTGGGTATCGCCCAGGGGTGTGGCTTGCCGTCGGCGAAGCGCCTTGCGACGCGGCGGTCGCGCAGCCGCACCAAGGTCTGGAGGACGAGCCTCAACGACTTCGGGCTCAGCTCCGCCCACAGCGCCCAAACCAAGGCCTTGGCGGTGGGCTGATCGACGCCCAGCTGTCCGCGCTGCCACAGGCGGCGCAGGATCTGCGGCTTGCGGCCCGCCCACAGCCGGCTCGAGCCCAACGAGGTGAACGTCTCGGGCCGCAATCTTTGCGGAGCCCGGCCATCTTCGGCGGCGAGCAGGTCCTCGTAGCTGCCGGTCATGCGATAGTCCTCCATGCACCGGTACATCAGGTCGACCGCATTCTCGACGCGCTCCTGGTCGGAGGCGAGGCGCGTGCTCGTGTCGGCGACGCGATATTGATAAAGAGCGTCGGGAAGCACCAGCACCGGTGCCCGCGCCGCAAAGCGCAGGAAGAGGTCGAGATCCTCCCAATAATCGCACTCGGGCCGGTAACCGCCGATCCGATCGAAATCGATGCGGCGGAACATAATCGAGCCGTGCGGGAAGGGCGCGAACGGCGACCGCCGTGCCAGACGCCAACCATCGCGCGGCCGGACCGGCCGCCCGGCCTGGTCGATCGCCGTCCACAGCGCGCCCACCAGCGCGGTTTCGGGGTGCCGATCGAGGATCTTGAGCTGCCGCTCCAGCCGTTCGGGGTGGACGATATCATCGCCGTCCATCCGGGCGATGATCGGCGCACGAGCATTGCCGACCACCCAATTCGAACTGCGCGCCGGCCCGAGGCGCTGGTCGGAGCGGAACAATCGGATGCGCGCGTCGCGCCCCGCCCACGCCTGCAGCGCCTCGAACGATCCGTCGGTCGATCCGTCGTCGCCGATCACGAACTCGAAATCGCCGAAGCTTTGTCCCAATATGCTGCTGATCGCCGCGTCGAGATGGGGCAGTGCGTTGCGGACCGGCATGACGACGCTCAGACGCACCTGGTCATTCGGCGAATGCGAGGTCATCGGCTGCGGCGAGGTTGATCGGTCATGCGGCGGCGATCTTGATCAAGCGCGAAGCGCGGAACAAGTCCCTTGCGAATTTTTTCACGGGCGGCCTGCAGCGCGGACGTTATTGCGCCGCAGCCGGCGCCGCAACCCCAGCCGGGGTCGGGGCCGGGGCCGGAGGTTGCACGGCGCTTGGTGGCCGCCGCAGCGCGCGGGGATCGAGCAGCGCCGCCGTCTCGACCGTATCGAGCGCGTGGCGCGCGGCGACGTAACGGCGCGCCTGCGCGAGCCATTCGCCGGCATTGTCCCGGCCCGGCATGCGCAGCACCTCGGCGAGCGCGACGTCGACCTGGCCGGCTTCCAGGCGTCGTGTGGCGCGCTTCAGCCGTTCGTCCGGCATCGTCGACGGCGTCCCGCTCTTGCGGATCGTGACCAGGCCGTTGAATTCGGCCTTGAGCGCAGTCAGCCAATTCTGGTTCGGTCCGCCGCCCGTCAGCTCGGGTCCGACCTGCTGCAATCCCTCCTGCAGCGCCTCGAGCGTCACCGGCTGACGCGAGGCGGTGATGATCGTGCCGACCGCCTGCGCTTGGCTCGCCCCGAACCGCTGCCGGAGCAAGCCCTCGAGATAACCCAGCCCGACACCACGATCGAGCGCACGCCGCGCCGCAAAGGCGACCAGCAGGCCTTCGGCGCGATCGGCGTTGCCGACCGCCGTCCGCGCCTGGGCATTGAGCTCGCTCATCCTCTGCTCAAGGCGCATCACGCGCCGGCTGGTCTCGGGATCGATCACCAGCCGCTGCGTCTCGCCGGTAATCGCCGCCGGTGCCGGCACCGCCGCGGCGGGACGGACCGCGACCACCTGCGGCGGCGGCGGCGCAACGCCGATCAGCGAGGCGGCGGCGGTCCAGCGGCTTAGGAGCCAACCCATGCCCGCAGCGCCTGCTATGAAGAACAGCACCGGGAAGAAAAAACGCGGCAGCAGCGACCCTCGCGGCCGTGCTTCACTTTCGGTCTGATAATAGTCGCTGCTCATCCAGCCATTCCCGTGCCGCGGTGGAGGCCAGTCTTGCACAGCTCGGCGGCAAGCTCCAGCAATGCCTCGTCGCGTGGCGAGCGGCTGACCGCCTTCTGCTTCCAGCCGTCGCCGGCCGCCTCGGCCGCTCGATCGCTGATCGCGGCGATGCGGATCGCCGCGCGGCGCAACCCCGCGTTGTCGGCGAGCGACGCGAAATGGCGCGCGGCGCGCGGCGAATGAAGCAGCGCGACCGCGCCGCCACCGAGCGCCGCGGCAGCCGTATCCGGAAGACGATCGAGCGCGTCCGCCGCATAGACGATGCGCCGCGTCAACGTGACGCCGGGCCATTCCAGTCGGCGATGCTCGCGTCCGCAGAGGTGGAACGCACTCGTCATTCCGTCCCGCGCCATCAGCGCCAGCAATTGCTCCCCATCGCCTTCACCCACCTTGACGTCACCGAAGCCGGCGCTTCGCGCCTCGACGGCGGTACGCTCGCCGACCGCATAGCAGCGAAGGCGGGTCAGCGCCGCGAGGCCAGGTCCGGCGAGGCGCGCGGCATTGGCGCTGGTCAGCATCACCGCCTGCGCATAGCCCGGATGCGGAGGTTCCCATGCGATCGGGCGGGTTTCGAAGATCGGCGCCACCACCGCCTCGATCCCGCGCGCGGCGGCACGCGCGGCAGTTTCGCCGCCGCCCGGTTCGGACCGAACGATCAGGATGCCGGTCACGCCGGCCTCGCCGTTGGACAGCCCGTCATCGGGCGAAGAGCGCGCGCAGCGCCGGCGAGGCGCGCTCCAGCAGCCGGCGGGCAAGGTCGCCGGGCGCCGCTTCGTCGCCGGCCGGAAACATGATCTGCGCTTGCTCGACCTCGCTGCCGTCCGCGGTGAGTATCTCGACGCTGAGCCGGATCAGCTCCGCCTCGGCGACGGCGAGCGCTGCCACCGGCGAGCGGCAGGTGCCGCCAAGTCCCGCCAGCAAACGCCGCTCGGCCGCGATGCAGAAATGGGTGACGGGATGATCGATCGGCTCGACCAGCCGCCGCGCCTCGCCGTTCGTGGCTGCGATCTCGATCCCGACCGCACCCTGCGCGGGGGCGGGCAGCAGCTCGTCGGTTTCGATCGGCGAGCCGACTTCGTCCTGGCCGAGGCGGACGAGCCCGGCAGCGGCGAGCAGGGTCGCATCCGCATCGCCGCGCTCGAGCTTCGCCAACCGCGTCGCGACATTGCCGCGGAAGGGGACGATCGCAAGGTCGGGGCGGCGGCACAGCAGTTGCGCGGCACGCCGCGGCGAGGAGGTGCCGACGCGGGCGCCGGGCGGGAGCGCCGCGATGCCTTGTGCGCCGACCAGCCGGTCGCGGACGTCGGCGCGCGGCAGCATCGCAATGATCTCAAGCTCGACCGGACGCACCGTCTCGACGTCCTTCATCGAATGCACCGAAATGTCGGTACGGCCCTCGAGCAAGGCGCGATCGAGCTCCTTGGTCCACAGCGCCTTGCCGCCAAGCTCGTACAGTGGCCGGTCCTGGATCATATCGCCGGTCGTCGTGATCGGGACCAGCTCGATGCGATGCTCGTTCCAGCCATGCGCGGCGCGCAGCGCATCGGCCACCAGCCGGGCCTGGGCAAGCGCGAGCGGGGAGCCGCGCGTTCCGATGCGAAAGGGCTTTTCCATGCGGCGCTTGTGCTAGCCGCTTCCCCGGTGGCAGGGAAGCCAGCGATGAGCCTGATCCTCGGCATCGAATCGAGCTGCGACGAGACCGCGGCGGCGCTGGTCACCACCGGCCGTCGCATCCTCGCGCACAAATTGGCCGGTCAGGAAGACGAGCATCGTCCCTTTGGCGGGGTGGTGCCCGAGATCGCCGCGCGCGCGCATGTCGAGATCCTGCCGCAGCTCGTCGTCGACGTGCTCGAAGAGGCGCGCGTCGATCTCGCCGACGTCGATGCGATCGCAGCGACCGCGGGGCCCGGTCTGATCGGCGGCGTGATGGTCGGGCTCGTCATGGCCAAGGGCCTTGCTTTTGCCGCGCGCAAGCCGCTGGTCGCGGTCAACCATCTCGAGGGCCATGCGCTGTCGCCGATGCTCTCGCAGCCCGATCTCGCTTTTCCCTATCTGCTGCTGCTCGTCTCGGGGGGGCATTGCCAATTGCTGCTCGTCGAGGGGGTCGGCCGCTACCGCCGCCTCGCGACGACGATCGACGACGCCGCCGGCGAGGCGTTCGACAAGAGCGCGAAATTGCTCGGGCTCGGCTTTCCGGGAGGGCCGGCGATCGAGCGCGCCGCTGCCGCGGGCGACCCGCAAGCGGTGCCGTTGCCGCGTCCTCTGGTCGGATCGGGTGAACCGCATTTCTCGTTCGCCGGGCTCAAGAGCGCGGTGCTGCGCGCGCGCGACAGCAACGCCTATCGCGCCGAGGACATCGCCGCGTCGTTCCAGCAGGCGGTGGTCGATTGCCTGGTCGATCGTACCGGGCGGGCGCTGGCGCGTGCCGATGGCGCGACCGCTCTGGTGGTGGCCGGCGGCGTCGCCGCCAACCACCGCATCCGCCTTGCGCTGGCCGAGCTTGCGGCGACGCACGGTCTGCCGTTCATCGCGCCGCCGTTGTGGCTGTGCACCGACAATGCGGCGATGATCGCCTGGGCCGGAGGGCTCCGCTTCGAGGCGGGCCTGATCGACGCGCTCGACGCGCCGGCGCGCGCCCGCTGGCCGCTCGACCCCGGCGCCGAAAAGGCGCGCGGGGCGGGGGTCAAGGCGTGAGCGGGGCAGCGGCGATCGGGCGGATCGGGATCATCGGCGGCGGCGCCTGGGGCACCGCGCTTGCGCAGGTCGCATCGGCCGACGGCGAGGAGACCCTGTTGTGGGCGTT
>JAQGLH010000225.1 GCA_028293005.1 Alphaproteobacteria bacterium | reverse complement strand
CCGACAACATACGAGCAACCCTTGGAAACACCGGTCCCACCCGCCATAAGCAAATCCATGCAGCCTTATCACGAATTGATGGCGCGGATTCTCTCCGACGGGGTGGAGCAGAAGGACCGCACCGGGGTCGGCACGCTTTCCGTGTTCGGCCACCAGATGCGCTTCGACCTGTCGCAAGGCTTTCCGCTGGTCACCACCAAGAAGCTTCACCTGCGCTCGATCATCATCGAGCTCCTGTGGTTTCTCAGGGGCGAGACCAACATCGCCTGGCTCAAGCAGAACAAGGTCAGCATCTGGGACGAATGGGCCGACGAAGCGGGCGAGCTCGGCCCGGTCTACGGCAAGCAATGGCGCAGCTGGGAGGCGCCGGATGGCGGCCGGATCGACCAGATCGCTTCGCTGATCGACCAGATCAACACCAACCCCGCGTCGCGCCGCCAGATCGTCTCGGCGTGGAACCCGGCCGAGATCGCGCAAATGGCGCTCGCGCCCTGCCACTGCCTGTTCCAGACGCAGGTCGCCGCGGGCAAGCTCAACCTCCAGCTCTATCAGCGCAGCGCCGACGTCTTCCTCGGCGTCCCGTTCAACATCGCGAGCTATGCCTTGCTCACGCACATGCTCGCCCAGCAATGCGGGCTCGAGCCCGGCACCTTCGTCTGGACCGGCGGCGACTGCCATCTCTATTCGAACCATCTCGATCAGGCGCGCCTGCAGCTGAGCCGCGAGATGCGCCCGCTGCCGCGGCTGGTGATCAAGCGCCGCCCGGCGGCGATCGACCGTTATGATTATGAGGATTTCGAGATCCTCGACTACGAGCCACACCCGCACATCGCTGCGCCGGTCGCGGTGTGACGCGCGAAATCGTGCCGGGCGCCGCAGGCGCTGAGATCATTCTGGCCGTTGCCCGGGCCGACAATGGCGTGATCGGACGCGACGGGAAGCTGCCGTGGCATCTTCCCGCGGACCTCAAGCATTTCAGGCGGGTGACGACAGGCAGCCCGATGATCATGGGCCGCAAGACCTTCGAGAGTCTTCCCGGGCTGCTCCCCGGCCGCCGCCATATCGTCCTAACCCGCGATCCGAACTGGCATGCAGCCGGGGCCGAGATCGCGCGCACCGTCGACGAGGCACTGCGCATGGCCGCCGGCCCGCGGACCACGGTGATCGGCGGTGCCGAGATCTTCCGGCTGTTGCTGCCGCAGGCGACCGCGATCGAGCTGACCGAGGTCCATTGCGACGCCGAGGGCGATGTCGTGATGCCCGCGCTCGACGGCGCGCAATGGCGCGAGGTATCGCGCGAGGACTGGCCCGCCGAGGCAGGAAGGCCGGCATTCGCCTTCGTGCGGCTGGAGCGCCGCAGCTGAGCAAGCCCCTCCACACGCGACACGTGGCCCCTTCCCCCACAGTCGTAGCGACGAATTTCTCGACACCGCCTCCCTCGCCTGCATTTGCACGCGAGGGGAAGCCGTGGACGGGCGATAGGGCACTCTCGCCTAGCCGCACCAAATGGTCCGGAACCATTTTCAACCGCCCGCGAATGGATTGGAAAACCTTGGGCGATTTCCTATAGCCGCGCGATGGAGCGGCTCGACGGCGGCTCGGCGGTTCCGGCCCACCTGCGTGGCGGCATCGTCGCGCTCGGCAATTTCGATGGATTTCACAGCGGACACCAGGCGGTGGTCGCCCGTGCGGTGGCGCGCGCCCGCGCCGAAGGCCGGCCGGCGCTGGTCGCGACGTTCGACCCTCATCCCTCGCGCCTGTTCTGCCCCGACGCGGCACCGTTTCGGCTGACCACGCTCGACCAGCGCCAGCGGCTGTTCGGCGAAGCGGGGGCCGACGCGATGCTGGTTTTCCATTTCGACCGCGCGCTTGCCTCGGTCAGCGCCGAGGATTTCGTCGCCGATTATCTGGTCGGGCGGATCGGCGCGGCCGGAATTGTCACGGGCGAGGATTTCACGTTCGGGCGGCAACGGGGCGGCAATGTCGCACTGTTGACGAGCCTCGCGCCATTGCGGGCGCTCAGTTTCGATGCGGTCGCACCGATCATGGCGGAGGAAGAGCCGATCTCGTCGAGCCGCATCCGCGATGCGCTGATCGAGGGCGATTGCGCCACCGCAACACGCCTGCTCACCCGCCCGTTCGCGATCGAGGGGATCGTGGAGCACGGCGACAAGCGTGGCCGCGAGCTTGGCTACCCGACCGCGAACCTGGGGCTCGGAAACTATCTGCGCCCCAAATTCGGCGTCTATGCGGTGCGCGGCCATTTGCCCGACGGCCGCATCGTCGAGGGCGCCGCCAACCTCGGCGTCAGGCCCCAGTTCACCCCGGCCAAGGAATTGCTCGAGCCCCATTTCTTCGATTACGATGGCGATCTTTACGGCCGGTCGATCGAGGTCGAGCTGATCGCTTTTCTGCGCGCCGAGAGCGCCTTCGGCAGCCTCGATGCGCTCGTCGCGCAGATCGAGGCCGACTGCGCCGACGCGCGCCGCCGGCTTGCCGCCGGGGCGGGCGTCGCTTAAGCCGCCGCTCACATGTCAGAAAAGCCCGATTATAGAGACACGGTCTTCCTTCCGAAGACCGATTTCCCGATGAAAGCCGGCCTTGCGAGCAAGGAGCCGGCGATCCTCGCCGCGTGGCAGGCGAGCGGCCTTTACCAGCAGCTGCGCGCTGCGCGCGCCGGCGCCCCGCGCTACATCCTCCACCACGGCCCGCCTTATGCCAACGGCGACATCCATATGGGCCATGCGATGAACAAGGTCCTCAAGGACATCATCGTCCGTTCGCGCTCGCTGCTCGGCTTTGATGCGCCTTATGTGCCCGGCTGGGACTGCCACGGACTTCCGATCGAATGGAAGGTCGAGGAGCAATATCGCAAGAAGAAGCTCGACAAGGACGAGGTGCCGCCGCGCGAATTCCGCGCCGAATGCCGTGCCTATGCGGAGCAATGGGTGAATGCGCAGCGCGAGCAGTTCAAGCGACTTGGTGTGATGGGCGAATGGGACGATCCCTATCTGACGATGAACTTCGAGGCCGAGGCCGCGATCGTCGCCGAATTGCTCAAGTTCGCGACCAGCGGCCAGCTCTATCGCGGCGCCAAGCCGGTGATGTGGTCGCCAGTCGAGAAGACCGCGCTCGCCGAGGCCGAGGTCGAATATGAGGATATCGTCTCGACCCAGATCGACGTTGGCTTCGAGATCGTCGAAAGCCCGCTTCCCGAACTGATCGGAGCCTATGCGCTGATCTGGACGACGACGCCCTGGACGATCCCGGTCAACCAGGCGCTCGCCTACTGCTCGACCATCACTTACGTTCTTGTCGAGTATGCCCGGGCGGAAGCGCAGGGCAGCGCTCCGATCCGACTGCTCGTCGCCAAGGACCTGCTCGACAGCGTCGCGCAGCGGCTCGGCGGCAGCCTCACTGAAATCCGGCGGATCGCAGGCGGTGATCTCCACGGCACGGCGGCGCGCCACCCGATGCACCACCTTGGCGGCTTCTTCGCCCGCCCGCGCCCATTGCTGCCCGGCGAATTCGTTACCACCGAGGCGGGCACCGGGCTCGTCCACATGGCGCCCGATCATGGCGAAGACGACTTCCTGCTTTGCAGGGCGCACGCGATCGATCCCGTCTATGCGGTGACCGACGATGGCCGCTACCGCGACGACTGGCTGTGGCTGGGCGGTCAGGGTTCGGTGATCAACAACAAGTTCAACGCGCCGGACGGCCCGATCTGCGCCGGTCTGCGCGAGGCAGGCGGCCTGTTCGCCGCCTCGGCCGACTTCCGCCATTCCTATCCGCACAGCTGGCGCTCGAAGGCGAAGATCATCTTCCGCTGCACGCCGCAATGGTTCATCCCGATGGACCGGATCAGCATGTCGCTCGCCGGAATGACGCTGCGCGAGACCGCGCTGGGCGCGATCGACGAGATCAAATGGGTGCCGGGGCGCTCGAAGAACCGCATCCAGTCGATGGTCGAAGGGCGACCCGATTGGGTGATCAGCCGGCAGCGTGCCTGGGGCGTGCCGATCGCGCTCTACGTCAACCGCAAGACGGGGGAGTATCTCGCCGATCCGGCAGTCAACGCGCGCATCGTCGACGCCTTCCGCAAAGGCGGCGCCGACGCCTGGTTCATGGCCGATCATCAGACTTTGCTCGGCGACGATTACACGCTCGCCGACCATGACATCGTCACCGACATCCTCGACGTGTGGTTCGACAGCGGCTCGACCCATGCCTATGTCGTCGAGGCGCGCTATGGCGAAGACGTCCGCGCCGATCTCTATGTCGAAGGCTCCGACCAGCATCGCGGCTGGTTCCAATCGTCTCTGCTCGAAAGCTG
>JAQGLH010000222.1 GCA_028293005.1 Alphaproteobacteria bacterium | reverse complement strand
CTCGACGCGCAGCGAGGTGCGGCCATAGCCGTTGGCAGGGCAAGTGTAATGGACGGTCGCGCCGTCCGCTTCGTTGGCGATCACCAGCATCGAGCAGGGTGCACTGGAATGCTTCACCTGCATCAGCATCGCCGGATCGCCAATGCAGATCGACTGCGGGACTGCGCGATCGTTGTTGAGCTCGCGGATCTGCCAGAGGCCCGGCTCGAGCCGCGACAACGCGGCAAGCGGCTGCCCCGACTTGGCGGGAGACGCGGCGATGGCGGTCGAAGCGATCGCCGTCGCGGCCATGCCGGACAGGCCGAACAGCGCGACACAAAGCCCTCTGCCGTCGAACTTCGCCATGAGACAGTCCCCGTTAGGACGTCGGCACCCCCCGCCGCCCGGTCGTCCAGAAGCTAGGTCAAATTCGTCGAAGCGTGGCGAATCATAGACGAAAGCTCCGGAAATAGCGACCAACCTGTCGACAGCCCTAAAGACCGCTTCCGGTGCCCTGACGAGAAGCTGGCGCGAGGCTCTTCAGGTGTCGAATTCGTCGAGGCGGATCGGAAAGCCGCGCGAGCAGAATTCGCAGTCGACGGTGATCAACCCATCGGGCGCGGCCATCTCCGCCCGTTCGGCGGCGCCGAAGCGCGAGATCACGTCGCGAATATGCTCCAAATCGCAGCGGCAGCCCTTCGAGAGAATTGTCGCGGGAAGCACCCTGATTTCCTCCTCTTCGTGGAAGAGCCGCCAGAGCAATGTCTCGATCGGCAGGTCGGGATCGACCAGCTCGTTCGCCTTGATCGTCTCGGCCAGCGCGCGGACGTGGTCCCATTCGGGATGGTCGAAGCGCGTGTGGAGGCGTTCCCTCCCCTCCTCGCCTTCGGGCAAATGCTGAACGAGGATCCCACCCGCGATGTGGCCGGTGTCGTCGACGGCGAGCCGCACCAGACTCGGGATCTGCTCCGACTGGCTGAAGAAGCTTTGCGCCGCATCGGCGAGCGAATGGCCCTCGATCGGCACGATGCCCTGATACCGCTCACCGCTCACATTCTGATCGAAGGTGATCGCGAAATAGCCCTTGCCGAGCAACGCCCGCAGCGTCGGCAACATTGGCAGCTCGCCGAGGCGCGCGCGGTCGAAACGCACATAGCCACGCAGCTGCCCCCCCGAATAATCGCAGACCAGCAGATCGACGACGCCGCTTTCGGTCTGCGCCTGCAGCGTCAACTGCCCTCCCGCATCCTTGAGCATGGCGCCGAGCAGCGCCGTCAGCGTCAGCGCTTCAGACAGCAGCCGCGCGATCGGCGCCGGATAATCATGCGCGGCAAGAACCTCGTCCAGGGACAGGCCGAGGCGCACCAGGCGCCCGCGTGCGTGACGGGCCGGGATGGTAAAGCCGATCGCAACGTCGAGCTTGGCCGTCGCGGTGGCTTTGTTCTGTATATTTGGTCGTGTCATGCCGATGATGTAAGGCGCCGCGGCGATTTGGATAGTCCCGCCGACGGCACATTGGTGGAGGAGCCGCCCTCGTCCAGCCGGCCCGCTCGATCGGACGTCGGTTCAACCGGATGCGCGTTCAACCCGATTTGGGAGGTTCCTCATAAGCGCGCGCCGCGGCAGAAAGCTTCTCGACGAACTCGGCGATGTGCTCCTCCTCGATGATCAGCGGCGGGAGGATGCGCATCACATTGTCGGCGGCAGCGACGGTGAGCAGCCCGTAATCGCGCAGATGCGCGACAAAGGCGCGGCTATCCGACTTCATCTTCACGCCCAGCATCAGTCCAAGACCCCGCACCGAAGCGAACAAATGATCGTGATTGGGGATCATCTGCTCGAGCGCGCCGCGCAGACGTTCGCCCATCCGGGAGACATGAGCGAGGAATGCGTCGTTGGCGATCACATCGAGCACTGCCTGGCCCGCCGCCATCGCCAGCGGGTTGCCGCCATAAGTCGATCCATGCGTGCCGAAAACCATGCCCGCCGCGGCCTTTTCGGTGGCAAGACAGGCGCCGAGCGGAAAGCCTCCGCCGATGCCCTTGGCGATGGTCATGATGTCGGGCTCGATGCCATAATGTTCGTAGGCGAAAAGCTTTCCGGTCCGGCCCATGCCGCACTGGATCTCGTCCAGCACCAGCATCAGATCATGCTCGTCGGCGAGGGCGCGAAGCCCGTGCAGAAACTCCCGGCTCGCCATGCGCACGCCGCCCTCGCCCTGGATCGGCTCAACCAGGAAGCCGGCAGTGTGCTCGTTGATCGCGCCGCGCGCTGCCTCGAGGTCGTCGAATTCAACGACGGTGAAGCCCGGCAGAAGCGGCTCGAAGCCGTCGCGCATCTTGTCCTGATTGGTCGCGCTGATCGCGCCGAGCGTCCGCCCGTGAAAAGCGTTGCTGAAGGAGATCAGGGTGAATTTCTCGGGGTGTCCCTTGGCGTAATGATAACGGCGCGCCGTCTTGATCGCGCACTCGACCGCTTCGGCGCCCGAATTGGTGAAGAACACCGTGTCGGCGAAGGTGGCGTCGACCAGCCGCTGCGCGAGCGCCTCGCCTTGCGGACTGCCGTAGAGATTCGAGACATGCATCAACGTCGCGGCCTGATCCTGAATTGCCTTGGTCAGGACCGGGTGGGCGTGGCCGAGCGCGTTGACCGCAATCCCACTCGCGAAGTCGAGGTATCTCTCGCCCTTCTCGCCATAGAGGTAGACGCCCTCCCCGCGCACCGGCCGTACCGGCGAACGCGGGTAGACTGGCATGAGCGCGGTGATGGTCATCGGACTTCCTCAGGATGATGCGAAGAAGGCGGCTCCAGATCAGGGTCTGGGGCCGCCTTCCCGCGTCTTAGAGATTCGCGACGCGTCACGTCAATTGCAGCCGCTCCGCGCTTTGATGACTTCTCCCCGATGGGAGCAAGCCGGCGCGCTTACCAGCGGCCGTCGCGCCGACCGTCCTGGCGCTCGAAGCGGAACTGCTGCCGCAGGTTCTGGATGCGGCCCTGCAGTTCGCTCGCCTCGCGGGGATTGAGGCCGTTGGCGCGATAGCGATGATAGAGGCGCTGGACGTTGCGCGCCTCGCGCATCAGCCGGTCCTCCTCGCGTTTGGAGATCATGTCGCGATTTTCGGCGCGGTGGATGCGATCGATGAGTTGGTCGATCTGCGACCGGATCTCGCGACCATCCGAATAGCGACCATCCGAATAGCGACCATCCCCATAACGCCCATCGCCGTGACGGCTGTCAGGATAGTTGCCCTGATACTGGGCGGCCGCGGGCGCCGCCAGAGCGACGGTGGACGCCATGATGGCCGGGATTAAAAGCTTGAACATCGAACTACTCCTCTTCTGAGCCAATGCCGGACGAGTAGCGAGGAGCGGATGTGGCCGTGCTGAACGATGTCGTCAGCAGCCGTTCAGGCGAGGAACGGCGACGAAACGACTATTGCTTGATCTTCCAGCCCTTGCGCAGCAGCGAATAGCAGATCGCCCACATCGCGACGTTGATCGCGAGCAGCAGCAGCGATCCGAACAGGATCGGCGAGTCGCTCTGCTTGAGGAAGCCGTAGCGAAACCCCGAGATGACGTAGAAGAACGGGTTGGCGTGGCTGATCGCTCGAAAGACGGGGCTGATGCTCTCGATCGAGTAGAAGGTGCCCGACAGCAACGACAGCGGCGCGACAATGAAATTCTGGACCGCCGCGGCATGGTCGAACTTGTCGGCCCAGATCGAGGTGATCAGGCCGAAGAAGCCGAGCATCATACTGCCCATGACTCCAAACCAGAGCGCCGCCGCGGGATGGCGGGGAACAACGTTCACGCCCGGCCAGAACAGCATCGCCACCCAGACGGCAAGGCCGACGAGCAGCGCGCGAGTCACGGCGGCGCCGATGAGCGCGACGAGCAGCTCGCCGGTCGAGAGCGGCG
>JAQGLH010000195.1 GCA_028293005.1 Alphaproteobacteria bacterium | reverse complement strand
GTAACCGCCCAGATCCCAATGCATCAGACCAATCTGCGCATTGGCTCCGCCGTTCTGGTAATGCGCAATCCCCTGCACCAGCGAACTCGCGCAATTGCCCACACCAACGATCGCAACGTTGATATCCTGATCGCCTGTTTTCATCAGGCGACCTTAGCCCTCGCTTGGGCCGGCGCATAGCGTTCGATCATCCGCGCGCAGAAATCGGCGAAATAAAGCGGGTCGCGCGGGGGGCTCGTATAATGTGGGGCGATCCCTTCCTGGTTGGGCGTGAAGCAGAAAGTGACCGTCGTGTCGAAATCGGCGAGCGCCTCCATCTGGCGGTCGAACCAATCCTCCCATCCCGGCTGATAGCTGTCCGCCCAGCTCAGCCCGGTGCGGACCGAGGTAATTCCGAGGCGCTTCATCCACGCTACCGCCTCGTCGAGCCGCGGATCCTGGAAATGGAACCATTGCATGATCCCGATGCGCGGCGCGAGCCTCGCGAAATCGTCGAGCGCGAGCTTGGGCGTGCCGTCCTCGCGGACCAGCCCCATGTAGAAATGGCGGTAATAGCTGGAGCCCTCGGCTTCCTTGTGACGTGTCGTCGCCTCCCAGCTTCGCGGCAGGTCGAACAGGCTGTACCAGAAGACCCGCGGCACGCGGCCGAGCAGCAGCTCGGCGGTGCGGTTGAGGCCGAACACTTGCACTTCCTCGGCGCCGAAACTGCTGACGCCGACCTCGGTCGCCCAGATCTCGTGGTCCGGCGCGATTGCCTCGATCTCCGCGATGCGCTGCGGCCATTCGTCGATCGGCCACAAATTCCAGTCGAGCGGAAAGCCATGGACGGCGATGACGTCGATGTGGTCGAGGACGCCGAAACGCTTGAGCCGCTCGACGAAATGGGGGTCGATCGGCGAGATGCCGCCAAGCACCCGTTTCACCGCCGGGTTGACCGCGGCGATCGCATCGGCCGCCGCGATCGTGGTGCGCGCATAGATCGACCAGTCGGGATCGATTTCCGGATCCCAATGCGACTTATTGTTGGGTTCGTTCCAGATCATCGCTGCTTCGAGCATCAGATTCCCCCCCGGGCGCCGTTCGGTGCAGGCACCGCTTCCTGCATCACCCCCGCTTCCCGCATCACCCCCGCTTCCTGCATCACCGGCGCCGCCGCCGCGGGTGCAGGGTAGACCGCACCCTGATTGCCCCAGTCGGAATAAGGCACTTTGGCGCGGCGACAAATATACACCTCATCCTCGGCCCGAGTCTCGATCGAAAAGCCCGACGCACGCAGCATCGCCTCCGCGCAAGCGCGGTTGGGAACCCACCAATTCGTCCAGTCATGCGCATATTGGCGCTCGATGAAATGGAGCTTGGGGAACCCGCTTTCGGCGAATATCCCGGTCTGATCGAAGCCGTAATCCTCTTCGAGGGCCATCACCTGGGTCGAGCCGCGCTGCATCGACTGGAAGAGCAATAGGTCGCCCGCGACATGTTCGTGGATGAGGTCGAGCGCGAGCAGGGGATGGCGCAGATGATAGAGCACCCCCATGAAGATCACGACGTCGAAGCGCTCGCCGAGCGCGCCGACGTCGTAGACCGAGAGCGGACGGAACTCGATATCGTCATAGCCGAGCGCCTCGACGGCCAGCCGCGCCTGCGCGAGATAGCGCTCGTCGCTGTCGATCCCGATCACGCGCTCGGCGCCGCGGCGCTTCATCTCGATCGAATAGAAGCCTGCGTTGCAGCCGATATCGAGCACGCTCTTGCCGCTGAGATCGTCGGGCAGATGCGCAGCGAAGCGCTCGAACTTCGCGTTGGGATAATCGCCGAGGAAATGGTCCGGCGCGGTCCAATGTTCACCGAGCTTCATATTGTGGAACCAAGGCCCGAGCGCGTCGATGCGCTCGCGCAGGCCATCGCTTTGGCGCTTCGCTCCTGAGTTCATTGGCGAGTTCAGTGCCAGGTTCATTGGTAGAGCCTTTCGTTGATGCTGCTGACTTTTGCGCCCCGGCTGCCGATCACGACCCGCGACACCGAGCCCGGATCGATGTCGAAGCGCAGCAGATTGTCCAGCGGCAGCCCGAGGAAATGAGCGATGACGCCGCGGATCACGTCGCAATGGCTCACCACGGCGACGAGCTGATCCGGATGCTCCAAGGCGAGTCCGTCGAGCGTCGCGACCGCGCGCGCAATCGCTTCGCTCATGCTTTCGCCACCGGGCGGGCGAGCGCTGCCGCGCGCCTCGTTCCACTGATTCCACAAGCTATCGCCCTCGAGCGTGTCGAAGCCGAGGCCGGTCCAGTCGCCGAAATCGATCTCGTCGAGGCCGTTCGCGATCGTCACCCTGAGCCCGTGGGGCTCGGCGATCTCGCGCGCGGTATAATAAGCCCGCTCGCGCGGGCTCGAATAAACCGCAGCGACCGGCTCCACGCCCAGCAGGTCGGCGACGATCCGCGCCTGTTCGATGCCTTCTGTGCTGAGCGCCACGTCCCTTCTCCGTCCCGAAAGGAGCCGCCCGAGTTCGACATGTGCGGCATGGCGGATGAGGAGAATGTTTGCCGTCACGCAAGCAGCGAATTGGTCACGCTTATCGACCTCCACCGTTCAAACAGAGCGCGGGCGCAAGGGTTCCCGGGGACCGGTTCGGGGCGACAATGATACAGACAAGGAACAATCATCGATCCTGATGGGTTGATGAAGAAGCTGATATACTCAAGTAACATATGTTAGTATTCTTTGAAACCACAAGTTATTTCGATATCAATTCTCAACAAGAAATAATCTATATTAGTATTTGGCTGACATATTGGTGACAAATAGAATACGAGACCTCTTTAAATCTGATCAAATATCGCCATTCCATCTCAAGAATAGGGGCAAGCGGATTTGACCGAGACTGTTTTGATCACCGGCGGAGCAGGGTTCATCGGCCGCGCAGTTGCTAAGGAACTACTCGCCCGCGGTCACCGAATCCGCATCGTCGACAATCTCATCGAGCAGGTTCATGGCAATCGCGAGCGTCCCGAAGATTTGCCGGTCGAGATCGAGCTGATCAGGGCCGATGTGCGCAACGGCGATGCCGTCGCGAGGGCCCTGCAGGGCGTCGACAGCGTCATCCATCTCGCGGCCGAGGTCGGGGTCGGGCAGTCCATGTATGCGGTTGAGCGCTACACGTCGGTCAACGACGTCGGCACCGCGGTGTTGTTCGAGAGACTGATCGAGCGGCCGGTGCGGCGTGTCGTCACCGCCTCGTCGATGAGCATCTATGGCGAGGGCCTGTATCTCGATGCCGACGGCGAGTTCGTCGAGGATGCCGAGCGCCAGCCCCGAAATGGTGAGGATTGTGGGGAGGGCCAGGGCTGGGATCCGGTCGATGCGCGAGGACGCCCTCTTGTTCCGATCGCCACGCCAGAGTGGAAGCGGCCGAGCCTCGCGTCGATCTACGCCCTCAACAAATATGTTCAGGAACGGACGACTTTGATCCTGTCGCAGGCCTATGGGATGGAAGCCGTCTGCCTGCGCCTGTTCAACGTCTACGGACCCGGCCAGGCGCTCTCGAACCCCTATACGGGCGTGCTCGCGATCTTCGCCTCGCGGCTGCTCAACGGCCAGCGGCCGATGATCTACGAGGACGGCGAGCAGCGCCGCGATTTCGTTCATGTCGGCGATGTCGCGCGCGCCTTCGCCGATGCGCTTGCCCTGCCCCAAGCCGCGGGCGAAATCTTCAACATCGGGTCCGGCCATGACCGGTCGGTGACCGAGGTCGCGCGCGAGCTCGCCCGCGCGATGGGCAAGAACGGCATCGAACCCGAGATCGTCGGCAAATCGCGGATCGGCGATATCCGTCATTGCTTTTGCGACACGGGCAAGGCGGCCGAGAAGCTCGGCTTCCGCGCCGACCAGGATTTCACCGCCGGCCTCGCCGCGCTCGCTGAATGGGTTGCGCAGCAGACCGCGGACGATCGCGTCGAGCAGGCGCGGGCCGAACTCGAGGCGCGAGGGTTGGTCGCGTGACCGGCGCGATCGCCCCGCCGCCCGACGATGCCCGGCCGGTGCTGATCACCGGCGGCGCCGGCTTCATCGGCTGCAACATCGCCGATCGCCTTGCGCAAGATGGTCATCCGATCATCGTCTACGACGCGTTGTCGCGCCCCGGCGTCGAGGCGAACCTCGCCTGGCTCGAGCAACGCCATCCGGGGCAGATCACCGCCGTGATCGCCGACATAAGGGACGAGGACGAGCTTTCCCGCGCCGCCGCCGAGGCGAAGGCCGTGTTCCACATGGCGGCGCAGGTGGCGGTCACCACGAGCCTGGCCGACCCGCGCGAGGATTTCGAGATCAACCTGGGCGGAACGCTGAAGCTTCTCGATGCGCTGCGGCTTCGCGGCGGCGTTACGCCGATCATCTTCGCTTCGACCAACAAGGTCTATGGCGACCTCGGCGATCTCGAGTTCCGTCTCGAGGGCGAGCGCTACGTGCCCGTCGCCGCGAGCGTCGCCCACCATGGCATCAGCGAGGCGCGGCCGCTCGATTTCCACACCCCTTACGGCTGCTCGAAGGGCGCGGCGGACCAATATGTGCTCGATTATGCCCGCAGCTTCGGCGTGCCGGCGGCGGTGCTGCGGATGAGCTGCATCTACGGCGCCCGCCAGATGGGCACCGAGGATCAGGGATGGGTCGCGCATTTTCTGCTCCGTGCCCTCGCCGACGAGCCGATCACGATTTACGGCGATGGCTGCCAGGTCCGCGACATCCTCGACGTCTCGAACGCGGTCGAGGCCTATCTGCGCGCGTGGCAGCGGATCGACCGGATCCGCGGGCGGGCGTTCAACCTCGGCGGCGGCCCGGCCAATGCCGTCAGCCTGCGCGAGCTGCTTGCCTATATGGCGCGTCTGCTCGGGCGCGAGATCGACATCCGCTTCGAGGACTGGCGCGCCGGCGACCAGCGTTATTTCGTTGCCGACACGCGTTCGGCCGCGCGCGCGCTCGATCTGTCGCCGGCTGTGCCGTGGCGGCAGGGGGTGGCGCGGCTCGCCGAATGGCTCCAGCAAACGCGCGGCGCTGCACGCGCCTTGCGCGCCACCGGCCAGGAACGCGTGCCCGAAGGCGCGGTGCGATGAGCGCCGGCATGCGCGTCCTCGTCAC
>JAQGLH010000188.1 GCA_028293005.1 Alphaproteobacteria bacterium | reverse complement strand
TCGCCGGCCGGAAGGCCGATCCAGACGACGCAGGATCTGCCGGGTTTCTGGACGGGAAGCTGGGCCGCGGTGGCCAAGGAAATGCGCGGCCGCTATCCACGCCATCCCTGGCCCGACGATCCGGCGCGCGCCGATCCGACGCTCCGGACCAAGCGCGCGTCGAAGAAGTGACGCGTCCTCCTTCGAGGAGAGGCGTGGATGCGTGAAGCAGGCATTTGGGAGAGGCAACGCGGCCGGCATCGAGGCAGCCTTGTTGCTACCGACCCGTTACAGTGCTTCCAGTCAGGGGAACCGACCGAACCGGGAACGAGTATCGCTATCCTTGAGCGCGAAACCTTATTCCGCGGCTTCTGCCAGCTGTGGGCCGGTGCCCACCTCGGCCCGCCGCATTGCAACTTCGGCGCGGTTCCGCCCGGCCTGCTTGGCGCGATAAAGTGCGGCATCGGCGCTCGGAAGGATTTCGGTCAGGTTCGCGGCAGTCTCGGGCAAGGTCGCGACGCCGAGCGAAGCGGTGATGCGGGTGCCGTGGATCTCGGATAGGCTTTCGATGCGCGCGCGCAGCAGCTCGGCCTTGCTGGTCGCTTCGATCAGCGAGCAATCGGGCAACAGCACGACAAGTTCCTCGCCGCCGTAGCGGCACGCCACGTCGCTCGGGCGGATCGCGCCCATGATCGACGAGGCGACCTCGCGCAGCACCGCGTCGCCCAGTGCGTGGCCATGCTCGTCGTTCAACCGCTTGAAATGGTCGAGATCGATCATGATCGCGGAGAGCGAGCTGCCGTTGCGCTCGGCGAGATTGGCGTAGCGCTCGAGCACGTCTTCCATGTAGCGGCGGTTGTACAGGCCGGTCAGCGGATCCCGCAGCGCCTGGGTTCGCAATTTCTCGCGCAGGGAGATGTTCGAGAGTGCGAGCGACATGGCATCGGCGATCGCGCCCGCCAGGGCGGTGACCTCGGCGATCTGCTTCTGCGCATCGTCACCCGCCGCCAGGACGTTGAGCAAGCCGTAGACCTCGCCGCGCGCCATCATCGGGATTTCGAGGACGAGGAGATCGTCGGCGTGGTGCTCGCAGCGCAGCGAGTGCGGTCCGACTTCGTTGATGTGCGATTTGCCGCGCTTGAGCGCCCAGCATTGCGAGGGAGAGATCGATTCGGGCGGCTGCGAGCTCTCCGGCCAGTCCCAGTGAACCGAAAGGTCGAGCCGGTCGCGCGAGTTGTTGAAGACGTAAAGAGCACCACCGAATTCCGGCATGAGCTGCGCCGCCGTCGCGCGCAGCACCGAATTGGCGTCGCCATAGCCGAGCGCGCTCTGCAGCATGTCGGTCATCCGGAAGAGCTGCTCGACCTGGCGGCGTGCCTTGAGCGCGCGGCCCGCGTCCTCGCGTCGTTCGTGCATCTCGTGAAGCGCGAGCGGCGCGCCGACGATCAAGGCGAGAAAGGCCCCGATCGCTCCGATGATCCCGACCCAGGACGTGATCGCCTCGAAACGGTTGGCGTGGTCGAGTCGCTCGCAGACCTGCGCGAGCAGCACGATCAGCACGCCGATTCCGACGCTCACGGCGGAGACAAGCACCGTATGGTCGGAGGACACGCGCTTGGCGCCAATGTTCACAGCAGACATTTTGGAAAGCCGTTCCACGCAAGGGAATGTCGGTCTTACCGTAATCAGCGTTAACGATTTGCTACCGAAAGCGAAACGCGCCGGGAACGGTCCCCCCAATTACCTGAGTCGGC
The DNA here is from genome assembly GCA_028293005.1 of Alphaproteobacteria bacterium. The sequence continues at coordinate 5,841 of JAQGLH010000188.1, read as the reverse complement.
TTGACTAGTGGGCGCCGGTTGCGCACCTGCGGACGCAAAGCTGAGGAAGAAAGAATGGCGGCACGGATATTCCAGCGGTCGAAGAATGCGATGCAGTCGGGCCGGGCGCGCGCGGAAGACTGGGTACTGCAGTTCGAATCGAAGCGCCCCAAGCGACCCGATCCGCTCACCGGCTGGTCCGGCGGCGCCGACACCAGCGAGCAGGTCTCGCTCTCCTTCCCGACGCTCGAAGCGGCGACGCTATATGCCCAGCGCAACGGCGTCGATTTTCACGTCGTGCCGCCATCGGAGCGCAAGCTGCGGCTGCAGTCCTACGCCGACAATTTCAAGTGACGGCGATCAGCTCATGTGCTCAGTTGACGGGGCCCAAATGATCGTTCGCGGCTGAACCCGGCCGCGCCGGTCGCTAGGGCCGAGCCGAGGAGGTGATGATGACGCAATCGATCAACGCCGGAACACCTGGTCATCCCATTGCGATCGAGCCGGCCGCGGGGCGCGTCGTCGTCACTCTCGGCGAGCGGACGATCGCCGACAGCGCGAACGCACTGATGCTCCGCGAAGCGAATTACCCGCCGGTCTATTACATCCCGCGTGGCGACGTCGACATGGCGCTGATGCAGCGGACGGACCACAGCACCCATTGCCAGTTCAAGGGCGACGCGTCTTATTACAGCATCGCCGAAGGCGGCGAGCGATCGGTCAATGCGGCCTGGAGCTACGAGGCACCGTTCGAAGATGTCGCCGCGATCAGCGGGCATCTCGCTTTCTATCCGAACCGGGTCGACGCGATCGTCGAGACGCCGCTCGCCTGATCGCGCTCGCGCCGTTGCAGCCGGCACCCGGGCTCGTTCCCGCTTATGTCGGCGCCAGTGTCGAAACAAGGATCCCGCTCCAAACTTAACGCAGATTGACGAACGGGCGGCGGCGTCAGCCTAATCCCTTATCGGTGACATCGATGCACAATCGCAGCCCCGACGACAGCTTCCTGCTTCAGCTCGGAGACCGGCTGCAACTGATCGGCGACCCGCGCGAGGCAATGCGCGTGGCCGCGGAAATGCTCGGGCGTCACCTGTGCGTCGATCGGGTGGGTTATTCCGAGATCGACGCCACCGGCGAATATATCATGATCAACGACGGGTGGCAGGCGGCGGCGATGCCCGATGTCAGCGGCCGCCACCGGCTCGAAGATCTCGGCCCCGCCATGGCGGCGTCGCTTCGGGCAGGGATCATGACCCGCTACGAGGATGCCCTAGCAGAGGGAATCGCGCGGGGCGACCCGATCGAAGAGGTCTACACCCGCCATCGGGTGCGCGCGGTGATCAACTTTCCGCTGATCAAGGACGGAACGCTCGCCGCCATTTTGTTCGTGCACCAGGCCGGGCCGCGGCACTGGAACGACGATGAAGTCGCGTTGGTCGGGCGGGTCGGAGATCGCCTTTGGGCAGTCATCCAGCGGGAGCGAGCCGAACGGCAGCTCCGCCAAAGCGAGGAAAGGCTGAAGATGGCAAACCGATTGGTCGGCCTCGAAGTCTATTCCTGGGACCCGAACACCAACAAGCTGGAGTGGACCGACGGCATCCGCGCAATGTGGGGACTCCCGCCGGGAGCGCGCGTCACCGACGCGACATTCGAAGCGGCGATCCACGATGAGGACCGGCCATCGGTGCAGGCGGCGATCCGCGGCTGCATCGACCCGAAAGGCGACGGCATCTACCAGATCGATTATCGCGTGATCGGCGTTACCGACGGTCTCGAGCGCTGGGTCTCGACCTGGGGACAGACCAGTTTTTCTCAGGATAAGCCGGTCAGCTTCATCGGCGCGATCGTCGAAATCACCGGCCAGAAGCAGGTCGAAGCGCAATTGCGCGCAAGTGAGGGACTATTCCGGGCATTCGCCGAGAACAGCAGCAACGTGATGTGGATCGTCGATCCCGGGACCGGCCTGGTCGACTATCGCAGCGAAGCATTCGAGGCGATGTTCGGCGAGCCCGACCTCCCGGCATCGCGCTCGGTCGAACATTGGTCCAGCCGCACGCATCCCGACGATCGGGCGATCGGCCGGACCGCGCTGGCGCGGGTTGCCGAAGGAGCAGTCGAGGAATTCGAATACCGCATCACCCGTCTTTCCGATGGCGCCACCCGCTGGCTGCGGGACACCGCCTTTCCGATCCGCGACGAGGGCGGCCGGGTTGTTCGGGTAGGCGGAATCACGAGCGACATCACACGGCATGATTCGCACCACATCTACCTCGTCGCGGGCGAGCGCGTCGGACGGCCGTTGGGCAGGATGCTCGCCGGCAAGGGCTTTCGCACCAAATCATTCCCAACAGTGCGGGCGCTGCTCGATGTGGCGTCGGCGCTCAGCCCCGGCTGCATCCTGCTCGACCGGCGCACGATCGGGGACGCCTCGCTAGACACGTTGCGCGAGCTTCGCGCCCGCTCGATCCGCATGCCGGTGCTGGTGCTCGGCACGCCGACCGACAACATCGAGACGGCGGTCAAGGCAATGAAGGCCGGCGCGTCCGACTATCTCTCCACGTTCGATGACGAGGCACTGCTGACCGCAGTGGGCATTTCCCTTGCGGACATCGTCAAGACCGAACCGAGCTCCAGCAACCGCGCCGCGGCGGCGCGGATCAGCCGCCTTTCGACCCGCGAGCGCGATGTGCTCGAGGGGCTGCTCGCCGGCGGGACGAACAAGTCGATCGGTCAGCTTCTCGGCATCAGCCCGCGCACGGTCGAGCTGCACCGCGCGCACATCATGGAGCGTCTCGACGTCACCTCGCTGCCCGAGCTCGTGCAGACCGCGATCGAAGCCGGCCTGCGCGCGGCGCGTCCCGCCACCTGAACTTCGGACGCCTGAATTCGTAAAGATACGTAGGGGTCTTCCGTATGGGATGATAAAGCTCCGTACGTCATAGCCATTGAAGTCTTTGAGTTTAGGGAGAGTTCAGCCGACAAGGGCTAGGGAATGCGGGCGACCAATGTTATCCAGGGCACCAAATTCACACGTGCCGCTAAACGGCGATCCACAGACGCCGCGGGCTGGGCCGGCACGAGCGCATCAAGCCTGGTGACGGGGCGCAAGGATCGCCCCGATCTCGGTCCGTTCGTCGTTCACCTGTCGAGCCACTCGGAGCTCGACCCGCAGCAGCGCGAAGCGATCCTGGGCCTTCCGGCCCACGAGGTGGCGGTCGCCGCCGGCCGCTCCATCAGCAAGCCGGTGGAGAGCGCCGGCAGGCACGCCGTGATCATGCTCGATGGTCTGGCTGGCCGGGCGGGTATGACCAGGGCCGGCGGCCGCCAGATCTGCGGCCTGTTTCTCCCCGGCGACATGGCGGATTGGAAGAGCGTGCTGTGCAACGACGGGCTGACCGGGCTTCAGGCGCTCACCCCTTGCCGCATCGCGCGTGTTCCCGCCGCGCCTCTGCGCGCGCTCGCCGCACGCTCTCCCGCCATCGCCGAAGCCTTTTGGCGCGATTCGCTGATCCACGCGGCGACGCTCGAGCAATGGATGGTCAACCTAGGCCGGCGCAGTGCGGAGGAGCGTATCGCCCATTTGATTTGCGAGATCGCCGCCCGTTATGGGAAGATAGACGAAGGCCGCGAAGCCAGCTTTCCCTTGCCGTTGACCCAGACCCAGCTCGCCGACGCGCTCGGCCTCACCTCGGTTCACGTCAACCGCTGCCTGAAATCGCTCGCGGCAGCCGGTCTGCTCCGCATCGCTCGCCGCACCGCGACCTTGATCGACCGCGCCCGCGCGATCGACTTCGCCGACTTCGACCCGTGGTACCTGCGCTTGGACCCGGCTGCGTCCGACCTGCACTGAACCTTTCGCCTCTGCTTCGCCCCGCTCCGACAAATATGCCGGCGCTCGATGCGCTTCCGACCGCCAGAAGCGAATGGGGCGGGACCTCGGACCGCGCCAGAAGGCAAAGCTACACTTCTTTCAACGCCCAAAGACCGTCGCGTCGTCGTGCCAAGTCCTGACGCTTTTAAAATTACTGAAACTTATCCAGAGGCTTAGTGTTATACCCTGATCTAGGTTAGTACATTGTGTTGCAGATGAACGATCAGGACATGCGGAATGCCGCGCGACACGACGCCCCTTCCCGGGCACGACGAGCCACCCAGCGAGGATGAGGTCCGGCGGCGCCTGCGCCGCGGGATCGAGCGCAGCAGGGCGCTGATCTCGCAATATCGCGCCCGGCTTGCGGTCCTTGATCTCGCCCGGCGCGAGTGCGCCCCGTTCCGCTAAAAACGCGGTTGATGCCTTGGTCAGGCAAAAAAATTCATGAAAAATTAGCGTGAACTTATTACCGGGGCGGAATGACGTTTGCAGTCGAACCGACCGCCTCGACATCTGCCCAGGGCAACAGCCCCAGGGGCACCAAACGGCATGCCGCGAGAACCTCCAGTCTTCGCGGCCCCGACGTGCGCCGTTCGCCGCTCGAGAAACGCGTCGACGCGATGATGGCATGGGCTGCCGCGATCCCCGTGCGGGAGGCGTGGGGAGCCATCCTGATCGCCGTCGCGACGGTCGGCTTGTGCGATGCCGCGACCGGCGTGCACCTCTGGTTCGGTCCGCTCTACCTGTTGACCATCTGTCTTGCCGCCTGGGGGCTTGGTCGCCGGGCTGGAATCATCGTCGGCTTGGCTTGCGCGGTCGCGTCGCTTTCGGCCAACGGCTTCGCTTTCTATCCTGTCGGCACTGTCGCGGTCGAATGGAACATGGCGATGCGCGCGCTCGCCGTCGTGATGATGGTCGTGCTGGTGGGTAGCGTCAGGCATAGCTACGACAGCGAGTGGCAGCGCGCCCGCTTCGACCCGCTCACCGGCATCCTCAATCGCCAGGCCTTCTACGAGGTCGCGCGAGCGCAGGACGATCGCGGCTGGAATATCCTCGCGTATGTCGACCTCGACGGCTTCAAGAAGGTCAACGACAAGCACGGCCACGCCGCCGGCGACGAGATGCTCAAGACCTTCGCCACGCAGGTCAGTATGATGGTCCGCGAGGACGACCTGTTCGCCCGCATCGGCGGCGACGAATTTCTGCTGTTCATACCCGTTGGCAGCGAAACCGAAGGCTATCGGATCGCCCGTCAGCTGCACAAAAGAATGGACGGCGTGCTCAATCGCCTGCCCTATCCGATTGGCTGCAGCACGGGCGTGCTGCTGCTCGGCCCCCGCGAGGCAAGCTTCACCGATGTCGATGTCCAGCGCGCGGACCAGTTGATGTACGAGGCCAAGCGCGAGGGCACCTCGCTGCGCATCTCGACGACCCTCGATCCCGCCAGGCCCGATCCGGATTCTTCCGCGCCCAAGCTTCAGAATCCGCCCGAACCGTTGCCCTTTCCCGCCTGAGTCGTGCGACAAGGCACCGCAGCCGACCGGCTCCCCGTCCCCATTCCCGGCCCCAATCTTCCGGCCCCGACCAGGCACCCTTGCCGCTCCCGCGCACATAAGGGATAGCGAAGGCGCATTCGGCGAGGGAGGCTGTGGTGGACGATAGCGCGGGTATTTTCATCGGCCTCGGCGGAGGCAAGCCGCAGCAGCTCGTCCTCAATCGCGCCAACCGCCACGGGCTGATCGCCGGCGCAACCGGCACCGGCAAGACGGTCACCCTGCAGGGCCTGGCGGAAGGCTTCTCGCGAGCGGGCGTGCCGATGTTCGTCGCCGACGTGAAAGGCGATCTCTCCGGGCTGGCGATGGCCGGCTCCGCGACCGCCAGGACCCACGCCGCCTTTGCCGCGCGCGCCGCCGAGATCGGCGACGGCGACTGGGCCTACGGCGACAATCCGGTCCAATATTGGGATCTGTTCGGCGAGCAGGGCCATCCGA
>JAQGLH010000183.1 GCA_028293005.1 Alphaproteobacteria bacterium | reverse complement strand
GGCGCACCTACCTACCCGGCCGTTTGACCAGCCAAATATCTCCGGAGAACAATCGAGTGGCCATCGCCAAACCCGTCCAAGCGCCCGAAGGAGCGACGGGCGTATTGGTCCTGGCCGACGGCACGATTATTTGGGGAAGGGGCTTCGGCAGCGAGGGCCAGGCCGTCGGTGAGGTGTGCTTCAACACTGCGATGACCGGCTATCAGGAGGTGATGACCGATCCCTCCTATGCCGCGCAGATCATCACCTTCACTTTCCCGCATATCGGCAACGTCGGCGCCAATTACGAAGACCTCGAGGCGGACAATCCGCATGCCTTGGGCTGCATCGTCCGCGACGACGTCACCGCGCCAAGCAATTTCCGCGCGGCGCAGGGCTTCGACGAGTGGCTCAAGGCGAACGGCCGCATCGGCCTCGCCGGGGTCGACACGCGTGCGCTGACCCGCAAGATCCGGGTCGAGGGGGCGCCCAATGGCGTGATCGCACACAGCCCGAGCGGCGAATTCGATCTCGACGCCTTGCTCGTGAGCGCGCGCGCCTGGCCGGGCCTGGAAGGCATGGATCTCGCCAAGGAAGTCTCGTGCCGGCAGATGTTCCGCTGGGCCGGCGGGCGCTGGCGCCTCGGCGAGGGTTATGGCGAGCGCGAGGAGGACGAGAGCCTGCCGCACGTCGTCGCGATCGATTACGGATCGAAGCGCAACATCTTCCGCAACCTTGCCGATGCCGGCGCGCGAGTCACCGTGCTGCCGGCGATGGCGACCTTCGACGAGGTGATGGCGCACAAGCCCGACGGCATCTTCCTGTCCAACGGTCCGGGCGACCCGGCCGCCACCGGCGCATATGCGGTTCCGGTGATCCGGCAGCTGCTCGAAACCGGCAAGCCGTTGTTCGGCATCTGCCTCGGGCACCAGATGCTCGGCCTCGCGGTCGGCGCGAAGACCTACAAGATGCACCAGGGTCACCGCGGCGCGAACCACCCGGTCAAGCGTCTTGCCGACGGCCGTGTCGAGATCACCAGCATGAACCACGGCTTTGCGGTCGAGACCGAGACCCTGCCCGAAAATGCGCGGGCGACGCACATCTCCTTATTCGACGGCAGCCTCGCCGGGCTCGAGCTCACCGACCGCCCGGCGTTCAGCGTCCAATATCACCCCGAGGCGAGCCCGGGCCCGCAGGACAGCACCTATCTGTTCGAGAAGTTCGTCGATCAGCTCGGCTCCGGCAAGAAAGGGCGGCGCTGATATGCCGCGTCTTGCCGAGCAACCCTTCTCCCAACCCTCACCCTCTGAAGGGGCAGAGGGCTTTAGGAATATGATTTAGCGCATGCCCCGCCGTACCGACATCTCCTCCATTCTCATCATCGGCGCGGGTCCGATCGTTATCGGCCAGGCGGCCGAGTTCGATTATTCCGGCACCCAAGCCGCCAAGGCGCTTCGCGCCGAAGGCTATCGCATCATCCTGGTCAATTCGAACCCGGCGACGATCATGACCGATCCCGAGCTGGCCGACGCGACCTATGTCGAGCCGATTACGCCCGAGATCGTCGCCAAGATCATCGAGAAGGAGCGCCCCGACGCGGTCCTCCCGACGATGGGCGGGCAGACCGCGCTCAACACTGCGCTCGCGCTGTTCAAGGACGGCACGCTCGAAAAATATGGCGTGAAGATGATCGGCGCCGACGCCGATGCCATCGAGATGGCCGAGGATCGGTTGAAATTCCGCGAGGCGATGGACCGAATCGGGCTCGAAAGTCCGATCTCGATGATCGCGCACAGCCTCGACGATGCGATCAGGGCGCTCGACCATGTCGGGCTGCCGGCGATCATCCGTCCCAGCTTCACGCTCGGCGGCACCGGCGGCGGCATCGCCTACAATCGCGACGAATTCGTCAAGATCGTGGCCGGCGGGCTCGAGGCCTCGCCGACCACCGAGGTGCTGATCGAGGAATCGGTGCTCGGCTGGAAGGAATATGAGATGGAGGTGGTGCGCGATCGCAACGACAACGCCATCATCATCTGCTCGATCGAGAATGTCGATCCGATGGGCATCCACACCGGCGATTCGATCACGGTAGCGCCGGCGCTGACGCTCACCGACAAGGAATATCAGATCATGCGAAACGCCTCGATCGCGGTGCTCCGCGAGATCGGGGTCGAAACCGGCGGATCGAACGTCCAGTTCGCGGTCAATCCGGCCGACGGCCGGCTGGTCGTGATCGAGATGAACCCGCGCGTGTCGCGCTCCTCGGCGCTTGCGTCGAAGGCGACCGGCTTTCCGATCGCCAAGGTCGCGGCGCTGCTGGCCGTCGGCTACACCTTAGACGAGATCGACAACGACATTACCGGCGCGACGCCGGCCAGCTTCGAGCCGACGATCGACTATGTCGTCACAAAGATCCCGCGCTTCACCTTCGAGAAGTTCAAGGGCGCCGAACCGTTGCTCTCGACGGCTATGAAATCGGTCGGCGAGGTGATGGCGATCGGCCGCAACTTCCACGAGAGCCTGCAAAAGGCGCTGCGCGGCCTCGAAACCGGCCTCAGCGGCCTCGATGGCGTCAAATCGCTCTATGGCGCGCCACGCGCCGAGATCGAGGCGGCACTCGCGACGCCGACCCCGGATCGCCTGCTCGTCGCGGCGCAGGCGCTGCGCGAGGGCTTCACCGTGGCCGAGATCCACGCGATCGCCAAATATGATCCCTGGTTCCTCGAGCGGATCAAGGAGATCGTCGACGTCGAGGAGGAGATCTCGACCAACGGCCTGCCCAACGACGCCGCCGGCATGCGGCGGGTCAAGGCGATGGGCTTTTCGGACAAGAGACTCGCCGACCTCGCCGTCCGCTCGGCCAACATTCGCGGCGGCATGGGCAAGGTCGCCGCGCGAAGCAGCGGGCTGATCCACGACACGGTCAAGGCGCTGACCGGCGCCACCACCGAGGAAGACGTCTGCCGGCTGCGCCACAAGCTCGGCGTGCGGCCCGTGTTCAAGCGCATCGACACCTGCGCGGCCGAGTTCGAGGCCAAGACGCCCTACATGTATTCGACCTATGAGGCTCCGAGCTTCGGCGAGCCACAGGACGAAAGCCAGCCGACCGACCGCCGCAAGATCGTCATCCTCGGCGGCGGCCCCAACCGCATCGGGCAGGGGATCGAGTTCGATTATTGCTGCTGCCACGCCGCTTATGCGCTGCGCGATGCCGGCTTCGAGACGATCATGATCAATTGCAATCCCGAGACCGTCTCGACCGATTACGACACGTCTGACCGGCTCTATTTCGAGCCGCTCACCGCCGAAGATGTGCTCGAGGTGCTCCACGTCGAGCAGGCGAGGGGCGAGCTTGTCGGCGTCATCGTCCAGCTCGGCGGCCAGACACCGCTCAAGCTCGCCGCCTCGCTCGAGCGGGCAGGGATCACGATCCTGGGCACCTCGCCCGACGCCATCGATCTGGCCGAGGACCGCGAGCGCTTCGCCGGTCTGGTCGAGAGGCTCGGCCTCAAGCAGCCGGAGAACGGCATCGCGCGCAGCCGCGAAGAGGCGATCGCGGTCGCCGAGCGGATCGGTTATCCGGTGCTCACCCGCCCAAGCTACGTGCTCGGCGGCCGGGCGATGGAAATCGTCGACGGCCCCGCGCAGCTCGACGATTATATCGCCACCGCGGCCCAGGTGTCGGGCGACAGCCCGGTGCTGATCGACCGTTATCTGCGCGATGCGATCGAGGTCGACGTCGACGCGATCTCCGACGGCAAGGACGTCGTCATCGCCGGGGTGATGCAGCATATCGAGGAAGCCGGCGTCCATTCGGGCGACAGCGCCTGCTCGATCCCGCCTTACAGTCTCGATGCGCCGATCGTCGCCGAGATCGAGCGCCAGGCGAGGGTGCTCGCGCTCGCGCTCGAGGTGCGCGGCCTGATGAACGTCCAGTTCGCGGTCAAGGACGGCGAGGTCTATCTGATCGAGGTCAACCCGCGCGCGAGCCGCACCGTCCCGTTCGTCGCCAAGGCAATCGGCACGCCGATCGCCAAGATCGCGGCGCGAGTGATGGCCGGCGAGCCACTGATCGGTTTCCTGCCGATCCACCGCGACATCAGGCATATTGCGGTCAAGGAAGCCGTCTTTCCGTTCGCGCGTTTCCCAGGCGTCGATCCAGTGTTGTCGCCGGAAATGAAGTCGACCGGCGAAGTCATGGGAATTTCAGACGATTTTGCAATGGCTTTCCTCAAGTCCCAGCTCGGCAGCGGCGTCGCATTGCCGAACGACGGCACCGTCTTCGTCTCGGTCAAGGACAGTGACAAGGCGATGATCGTGCCGCCGGTCAGGGCGATGGCGGAGCTCGGCTTCACCGTGATCGCGACCACCGGAACTGCCGATTTCCTTGCCCGCCAGGGCATTCCGGTCGAGCGGGTCAACAAGGTCGCCCAGGGTCGGCCGCATATCGTCGACAAGATCAAGGATGGCGATGTCGACCTCATCTTCAACACCACGGAAGGCTGGCAGAGCCATAAGGATTCGGCTTCGATCCGCGCCTCGGCGCTGATGGGCAAAGTCCCTTACTTCACCACCGCTGCATCGAGTGCTGCGGTCGTCCGCGCGATCGCCGCGCAACGCGAGCGCAGCCTTGAAGTTCGCTCGCTTCAGGACTATTATTCTGCTTCCAGAGCGTGATCCTGAAACTTATCACGAAGCATCCGGCTATCACGAAGCATGCGGTCCTTGGTCGGGCCGCTAACTGATTTCCACGAAAGGCTTAATCATGGCAACCGTCGACAAGATGCCGATGCTGGCCGAAGGCTATGAAAGGCTGCAGACGGACGTCCGCCAACTCAAGCTCGAGCGGCCGTCGATCATCGATGCGATCGAGGAAGCGCGCGCTCACGGCGACCTTTCGGAGAACGCCGAATATCATGCCGCGAAGGAGCGCCAGGGCCATATCGAGGCGCAGATCGCGGATCTCGAAGACCGGCTGAGCCGCGCGATGGTGATCGATCCGACGACGCTGTCGGGCGACAAGGTCGTGTTCGGCGCGACCGTGCATCTGCTCGACGAAGACGACAAACCGATCAAATATCAGGTCGTCGGGCAGACCGAGGCCGACGCCAAGGTCGGCCGCATCAGCTATTCCTCGCCGCTCGGCCGGGCGCTGATCGGACGATCGGTCGGCGACGAGGCCGAGGTCTCA
>JAQGLH010000179.1 GCA_028293005.1 Alphaproteobacteria bacterium | reverse complement strand
TAATTGGCGATGTCGGAGCGCGTCGCGCCGGTGCGCGCGACCTCCTGCTCGGACAGCGCCTGATCCTGCGCCTGGGTGAGGGCCCGACTGTCGGTCATTTCTTCTCGCCTGCCTTGGCCGGCGTCGGCGCGCCCGGCGCCTCGCCCTGGGCCTTCTCATCGCCCGGAAGGATATATTCGGCGCCTTCCCAGGGACTCAGGAAGTCGAACGCGCGGAAATCCTGCGCGAGCTGGACCGGCTCGTACACGACCCTTTTCTGCTCCTCGGAATAACGCATCTCGACATAGCCCGAGAGCGGGAAATCCTTGCGAAACGGATGGCCGCGGAAGCCGTAATCGGTAAGGATGCGGCGAAGATCGTTGTTGCCGTCGAACAAGACGCCGAACAGATCGAAGACCTCGCGCTCGAGCCAGCCCGCGACCGGCCACAAGCCCGTGACCGAGGGCACCGGCTGCTCCTCGTCGGTCGTGACCCGCACGCGGATGCGGTGGTTCCTGGTCAGTGACAGGAGATGGTAGACCACCTCGAAGCGCTCGGCGCGGCTGGGATAATCGACGCCTGCGATCTCCATCAGCTGCTGGTATTCGAACTGATCGCGCAAAATGCGCAGCACGTCCGCGACGCTGGCGCGCCGGACGGTGATCGAGACCTCGTCGACCGCGTCCTTCGCCTCGAGGAAAGCGTCGCCGATCGCAGTCTTGACCGCGTCGATAATGCACTCGCGGGGCGCGATTTTCGGGGCAGAATGACTCATCGTCAGCAGGTACCGATCATCTCTCGATCGTGCCGATGCGGCGGATCTTCCGCTGCAGCTGCATGACCCCGTAGAGCAGGGCCTCGGCAGTCGGCGGACAGCCGGGAACGTAGATGTCGACCGGAACGATGCGGTCGCAGCCGCGGACCACCGAATAGCTGTAATGGTAATAGCCGCCGCCGTTGGCGCAGCTACCCATCGAGATCACGTAGCGCGGCTCGGACATCTGGTCGTAGACCCGGCGCAGCGCGGGCGCCATCTTGTTGCACAGCGTGCCAGCGACGATCATCACGTCGGACTGGCGCGGGCTGGCCCGCGGCGCGACGCCGAACCGCTCGAGATCATAACGCGGCATGTTCGCCTGGATCATCTCGACCGCGCAGCAGGCGAGGCCAAAGGTCATCCACCACAAAGAGCCGGTGCGCGCCCATTGGAAAAGCTCCTCGGTCGAGGTGACCAGAAAGCCCTTGTCCGAGACTTCGCCGTTGAGATCGTTGAAAAACGCCGGATCCGGCTGCTGAAGGTCGGCCGGACGCTGGTTTTCATGGCGCGGGTCGAGGATCACTCCCATTCGAGCGCCCCTTTCTTCCAGGCGTAGATGAAGCCCAGCGCGAGCTCGGCGAGGAAGATCATCATCGACGCCCAGCCGGCGATGCCGATCTCGCGCAGCGACACGCCCCACGGGAAGAGGAACGCGGCTTCGAGGTCGAAGATGATGAACAGGATCGCGACCAGGTAGAAGCGGACGTCGAACTGGCTGCGGGGATCCTCGAAGGCGGGAAAGCCGCATTCATATTCCGCCAGCTTGTCCGGGTAAGGCTTGTGCGCGCCGGTCAGCCGCGCGACCAGCATCGGACTGAACACGAACGACGTCGACAACGCCAATGCGACGCCGAGGAACAAGAGAATGGGCAGATATTCGGCGGCGACGGACGCCATCGAGAGTCTCCGGGCTTCAAGTTGACGCGGCTTCTAGGCCAGCCCACCGACGCACGCAACCGCCTTGGAGCGATGGAAATCAATCGTCCCCGGCATCGGGAGGACAACCATTCGGAGCATGGTGGAGTGGCGGTCGCGCTCCAGATGAACGTGGTTTCCGTTAAGCGCGGTGACCAGTTGGGAAAGGCCGCTTTTTACCGTCGGAGCCACCCCTCCACCGCACTGCGTGGATGGGGTGCTTCGCATCTCGGCTGCGGCTTCTCCGCATGCCCCCAGGAGGCCTGCAGCGCCGCCCTTCTCACCTGCCGGGGGCAGGATCCACTCAGCCCCGCAGCGCGCCACCAACAAGCTTGTGGAGCCGCGAATGGATCTGGTCGTTGCCGGCGAGCACCTGGCCGAGCTCGAGCGCACGGTCGCCGCCGCGGAAATCGGTGACGAAGCCACCGGCCTCGCGGACCAGCAATATGCCGGCAGCGATGTCCCATGGCTGGAGGTCCTCCTCCCAGAAGCCGTCGAAGCGGCCCGCCGCGACCCAGGCCAGATCGAGCGCGGCCGAGCCGAAGCGGCGGATGCCCGCCACCTCGGGCGCGACCGCGTCGAGGATGCGCGTGAAGCGCGGCAGGTCGCCATGTGCCTTGTAGGGGATGCCGGTCGCGATCAACGTGTCGGCGAGGTCGCGGCGCGAGGAGACGCGAAGCCGCCGCTCGTTGAGCCAGGCGCCCCTGCCCCGCTCGGCCCAGAAGGTTTCGTCGGTGAGCGGCTGGTAGACGAGCCCCTGGGTGATGTCGCCGCGCCATGCGCCGCCGCGCGGTTCCTCGACCGCGATAGAGATCGAGAAATGCGGGATACCGTGGAGGAAGTTCGACGTGCCATCGATCGGATCGATGATCCAGCGCGGCTTGGCCGGATCGCCCTCGATCACGCCGCCCTCCTCCATCCAGAAGCCCCAGTCGGGACGCGCATGGCGCAATTCCTCGAGCAGAGTCTGCTCGGCGCGCTTGTCGGCGAGCGAGACGAAGTCGGCCGGGCCCTTGCGGCTCACCTGGAGAAGCTCGACCTCTCCGAAATCGCGGCGCAGGCGCGGCGCCGCCTTGCGCGCCGCGCGTTGCATGACAGTGACCAGGCCGGAATGGGATACCATTGGATTCTCCGAGAGGAGCTTACCCCCTTCCCTTTGCGGGGCGGGCTGGGGGTCGGCATCCGCGGGCAGACTAAGCCCACCCCATTTTTTGGCTTTAGGTTCGTCCGGAAGACGAACCGGCGGCAAACTCCCCTTCCGCAAGCGGGAGGGGAAAGCGACTAGTCCGGGCTTATTCAGCCCTGCGGACATATTCCTGGCTGTAAACGTCGACGACGATCCGCGTTCCCGACGAAATGTGCGGCGGGACCATCACGCGCACGCCATTGTCGAGGATCGCCGGCTTGTAGCTCGACGAGGCGGTCTGGCCTTTGACGACCGCGTCGGCCTCGACGATCGTCGCCTCGATCTGGTCGGGGAGCTGCACCGAGATCGCCCGCTCGTCGTACAATTCCATCACCACGTCCATGCCGTCCTGGAGGAACGCGGCTGCATCGCCGATCAGGTCGCGCGGCAAAGTGACCTGCTCGTAGGTTTCCTTGTCCATGAACACGAGCTGGTCGCCCTCGGCGAACAGATATTGGAAATCCTTGGTGTCGAGGCGGACGCGCTCGACCGTCTCGGCCGATCGGAAGCGGACGTTGTTCTTGCGGCCGTCGATCAGATTCTTCATCTCGACCTGCATATAGGCGCCGCCCTTGCCGGGTTGGGTGTGCTGGATCTTCACCGCCCGCCAGATGCCGCGTTCATATTCGATGATGTTGCCGGGACGAATGTCCACGCCGCTGATTTTCATGTTCGTCTCGCCATCTTGAAAGAGCCGGCCATCGTGAAAGAGCCGGAGGCGGCCTTAACCGCCGGCGCGCTTTCCGGCAAGGAGCGGGTATGGGTTGATCGCCGTCCCCTCGTGCCATTTGTCGCCCGGGCGCATGCGCTGGATCGCGAA
>JAQGLH010000177.1 GCA_028293005.1 Alphaproteobacteria bacterium | reverse complement strand
GCTGGCGATCACCTTGGCCCACAACGCGCGTTCGTTACTGGCGAGCTTGCGCGCCATTGTCGCCGGAGGCCTTGAGACGGGCAATGGTTCCGCGCGGCAGGAACAGATAGGCACGGCCGTGCGCCGACATGCCCCCGGCGAGCCGCTTGGCGTCGTCGCCCGCACCCCAGAAGGTGTCGAAGCGATTGGCACCCTTGATCGCGCCGCCGGTGTCCTGCGCGACCCAGATGCCGTTCGCCTCAGCCCGATCGGTGACCAGCACCACCGGCGCGCCGAGCGGCACGAACTTGGGATCCGCCGCGACCGTCGCGCGCGGCGCCACCGGATGGCCGAGCGCACCGACCGGGCCGGAGCCTTCCAATATCCTGAAAAAGATGTGGCTCTTGTTCTCGCGCATGATCGCGCGGCCTTCCGCCGGATGCGCGCGGAGCCACTCGACGATCGCCTGCATGTTCGTGCCCCCGGGCGCGAGCAGGCCGCGCTCCCTCATGAGCTTGCCGATCGCCACGTAATCGCGGCCGTTCTGCCCGGCATAGCCGATCCGCAGGATCCCGCCGCCGGGCAGCGCGAGCTGGCCCGAGCCCTGGATCTCGAGGAAGAACATGTCGATCGGATCGGCCGCCCAGGCGATTTCGAGCCCACGACCGGCAAGCGCACCGTCCTCGATCGCCGCTCGCTCATAATAAGGAACGAGCTTGCGATTCTCGACGCGGCCGCGGATGCGGCGGCCCGCGAGCGTGTCCGAAAAAAGCGACAGATCGGCTTCGACCAGATCGTCGGGAACGCCGTAGATCGGCACCGCATAACCCGGACCCGGGGTGCGGGACCCGGCAATCTGCGGCTCGAAATAGCCGGTGGCGAACGCGCTGCCCTCGCCGACCTGGGCAAGCTCCAGATTTCGCGCGAAGAACGACAAAGCGTCGCTCTCCGGCCAGGCTCCGGCAGCGGTGCAGGCCGGCCCCCAATCCTGGGCCGACGCGAGTTTCGAGGCATCGCTGCGTTTCAAGAGCGAGGGACAGCTCACGCGGAACGCGCCGAGCGCGCGCGCGGCCGAGTCCGGAGCAATGCCAAGGCTTTCCAGCGGCGGTCCGGGCCGTACCCCGGCCATCAGCGCATTTTCGACCGCCGGAACTTCGGCTGGGGTGACCGCCGGTCGAGCCGATGCGACGGCGGCCGGTGGCAGCGAGGTGGTCGTGCAGCTCGCGAGCGCAACCAGCAACGCGAACAAGGGTGTCGTATCGATCAGGTGGCGGGGACGCCGGAAAGCAGGCCGTGGCGGCCGCGCATGACGAGCCGGAGCGGAGCGCGAGCCGCGAGAGTGAGAATCTGGCACCGCTGATCTATAAGGGGGTTTAGCGGCGCGAGGAAAGCCGGAGAAAGCCCCGGGGTGGCGACGTCCGGTCAGGCCTCGTCGGTCTCGACCAGCAGCCAGTTGGGATCGTCGCTGCCGAGCACGCGGCGGAAACTCCACACATCGTGGGTCGGCACCGCATCGGTGAGCGAGCCGGCGACCACGTCGCCTTCGCGGTTGCGAGTCACTGCGGCAATGTCGGCATCGAAGCGAACGACGATGGTCGCGGTGCGGCCGTCGAGGCGGGCATCCTCGATAATGGCGCGTTCGATCGAGACCAACCGGTTGTCGACGCTGTGGCCTGCCGCCTCGCGCTCAGCGATCGCCGCCCCGAACGAGGCGCGAACGTCGTCGCCGACGAACTGCGCGAGTTCCTGCTCGTCGCCTCTCCAGAACGCTTCGAGGATCAGCCGGTAGGCGGCCTGCGCGCCTTCGAGGAAGCGAGTGACGTCGAAGCTGCTGTCGGCCGCAATCAGCGCCCGAATGCCGCCCGCGGCGGCATCCTCATAGACCAGGCCGGCGCGCTCGGCGCGGTCAGGACCGACATCGGCAGAAGCGGGCGCAAGCTCGGCCCCCGCCGCCGGCTCGGCCGGGCGGATGACCGGCTGCTGCTCATGACCGGTGCGCCGTCCGAGCACGGCATAAAGCCGCAAGCCCACGAACAAGGCCACCATGGCAAGCAATACGATCTCGACCGTCACCCATTATCTCCGCCGCTTCACAATCGTCTACATAGGCGCGCTCGCCGCAGGATTCAAATGCGCCCGACGCTAATCTCCAATCTCGAGGCCCATGAGAAGGCGATGGTGAAGCGCGACGCGCTCGGCAGGTTGCGTGCGGCAAAGCCTCCTGCTACCCGCCGCCGCAATGGTCGCGCCTGCGCGGCCGTCCTCTCAATATATTGTCGAAGGGTGAGTTATGGCCGAGCTAGAGGGCATCACGAACGCGGACGAGCAGGCTGCGAACGGCGCGGACAACAGCCCGCAGTTCGGAATCATCTCGCAATATGTGAAGGATCTCTCGTTCGAGAATCCGAACGCGCCTGCCGTCTATCAATTGCAGGGCCAGCCGCAGATCGACGTCCAGTTCAACATCGGCGCGCAGAAGCTCGGCGACGACGTCCACGAGGTCGCGCTCAAGATCGAGATTTCGGCGCGCGCCGCCGACGAGATCGCGTTCCAGGTCGAGCTGCTCTACGCCGGCCTGGTCGCCGCGCGGAATATCCCGGACGAGGAGCTGCAGCCGGTGCTGCTCGCCGAAATACCGCGGATCCTGTTCCCATTCGCGCGCCGCATCGTCGCCGACGCCGTCCAGGACGGCGGCTTCCCGCCACTGATGCTCGAGCCGATCGATTTCGGCGCGCTCTACATGCAGCAGGCGGCGCAAGCCGAAGCCCGGGGCGGACAGGCACAGGCGCCGGAAATCACCGGTCAGGCCTGACCGGCCAGGGGGGCACCGCCCGATGAACCTGATGAAGGCGATCGGCACGATCGGCGGCCTCACCATGGTCAGCCGCGTGTTCGGTTTCGCGCGCGAAATGATGATGTCGCGCATCATGGGAGCGAGCGGCGCCGCCGATGCTTTCCTCGTCGCCTTCCGCCTGCCCAACACGTTTCGGCGGCTGTTCGGAGAGGGCGCATTCTCAGCGGGCTTCGTGCCTTTGTTCAGCCAGCGCTTCCACGGCCCGGGCGGGATCGAAGAGGCG
>JAQGLH010000298.1 GCA_028293005.1 Alphaproteobacteria bacterium | reverse complement strand
ATCGGTCACTGCGGTCGTCGAGCTGAAGGCGCGGTTCGACATAGCCGGTGATGTAGTTGAACAATTGCGCTGCATCGCGGCCGACCCGCGGATCCGAGGTGAAGAAGCTGAGATCGGTGTAGATTCGCGCCGTCACCGGGTGATAATTGCCGGTGCCGACGTGGCAATAAGTGCGATAGCCCTTTTCTTCGCGCCGCACGACCATCGAGACCTTGGCGTGCGTTTTCCAATCGATGAAGCCGTAGACCACCTGCACCCCGGCACGCTCGAGGGCGTTCGCCCAGAGCAGATTCTGCTCCTCGTCGAACCGCGCCTTCAGCTCGACGACCGCAGTGACCGATTTGCCCGCCTCGGCGGCGTCGATCAGCGCGCGGATGATCGCGGACTGCTTGCCGGCGCGGTAGAGCGTCTGCTTGATCGCCACGACGTCGGGGTCCTCGGCCGCCTGGCGCAGGAAGGCGACGACCACCTCGAAGCTTTCATACGGATGGTGGACGACGATATCCTTGCTGCGGATCGCCGCGAAGCAGTCGCCGCCATGCTCGCGGATCCGCTCGGGGAAGCGCGGCGTGAACGGCGGGAACTTGAGGTCCGGCCGATCCTCCTCGACCAGCACCTCGAGATCGGCGATGCCGAGGAACCCGGTTGATTCCGAAACGATCGCCTCGCTGCCGTCGAGCCCCACCCGCACGAGCTGCTCGAGCTCGTCGGGCGTGTCATGCTCCAGCTCGAGGCGGATCACCCTGCCGCGCCTGCGGCGCTTGATCGCGCTGCGGAAGAAGCGGACCAGATCCTCGGCTTCCTCCTCGACCTCGATGTCGCTGTCGCGGATGATGCGGAACGCGCCGCCGCCAAGCATCTCGTAACCCGGGAACAGCATGTTGATGTAGCGCCGGATCAAGGTCTCGACCGCAATGTAGCGCGCCGCCTCGCCCGGCAGCCTGATGAAGCGCGGGAGCGAGGCCGGAACCATCACCAGCTCACGGATCGGCTCACCGTCCGAGATCCGCTTGAGGTCGAAGATCAGCGAGAAGCCCTTGTTCGGGATGAACGGAAACGGATGCGCCGGATCGATCGCCTGTGGCGTCAGCACGGGGAAGATCTGCTCGCGGAAATAAACGTCGAGCCACTCGGCGGCGGCTGTATCGGGATCCCGTGCGCCAAGCACCGCGACGCCGACGCCGGCCAGCGCCTCGCGCAGATCGTTCCAGACATCCTGCTGACTCGCGGTCAGCCGGTCTGCCTCCTCGGCGATCGCGGTGAGCTGCTGCGCCGGAGTCATCCCATCGGCCGAGCGCTCCTCGACGCCGAGCAGCTGCTGGCCCTTGAGCCCGGCCACCCGAACCATGAAGAATTCATCGAGATTGGCGCCCGAGATCGACAGGAAGCGAAGCCGTTCGAGCAAAGGATGCGCCGGATTGCACGCCTCCTCGAGCACGCGGCGATTGAAGGCGAGCCAGCTCAGCTCGCGATTGAAGAAGCGCGACCGCGCCTGGTCGACCGCGTTCGCCGCACTGGCGACCGCAGCGGTGTCGTCGTTGTCGGAGGCTGGTCTAATGTCCATTGCTCGGGTCATCACTCAGGTCGGCGCTCCCGCGCTTGATCATCCCCGCTTCGAGCAGCGCCTTGCGCGCCAATGGCACCGTCAGCCGGTGGCTGGAGAACATCGCCCGGTCGAGAACGTCGACCGCTTGTTGAACGGCGACATAGCTGCGTTCGAGCCGCGGCACCAGATAGCGTGCGACCTCGGGCGGCGCCGCTATGCCGCGGTCGGCGAGCAATTTGACGATCAGCCCGCCGTTCAGAACGTCGTCGGGGTCGTCGATCGCCGCGTGCGGGGTGGCGGCAAGACGCGAGCGGAGGTCCGGCAGGCGGATTTGCCAGAGCGGCGGCGGCGCGGCCGCGATCAGCAGCAACGGCTTGCGCGTTTCCTGAGCCTGGTTCCAGGCGTGGAACAGCATTTCCTCGTCATGATCCTCGGCATCGTCGAACAGCCGCCCGCCGCTGTTGCGCACGAAGATCCGGCCGAGCAGGCTCCGGCCCGATTTACGCGGGCCGGTGAGGATCGTCGCCATCACCGGCCACACCGACCAGCTCTTGAAATGCGCGAAAGCGGCGCGATTGGCGTCGGAAAGCAGGAAATCGCTGTCGCTGTCGGCCACCGGCCAGTCGAGCGGCAGCGCGATCTGGTTCACGGTCCTACTCCCGCTCCGGTGGGAGGGCGGCGCTTCTTCGCGAAATGCTGAGGACGTTGCCGGAGATCTGGACCGTCCAGCCCTGCGCCTGCAGCGCCGCCTGGAGCGCGGCCGCGTCGCCGGCGAAGGTGACCCGCATCACCGAGGTGCCGCCGAGCGCGAGGCTGGTGGTGATCGCCGAGGTGACGCCGCCCACCCGGCTGACCGAAAGCTCCGCCTGCCCAACCGACGCTGCGCTGGGCGTGTCGACCTGGACCAGATAGGTGGTGGCGACGCCCATCGGTATCGGCCCGGTCGGCAGCAGGCCGAGATCGGCCGCGCCTTCGATCTGCTCGGCCTCGGTCGGCAGCGCTGGCTCCTCGATCGTCAGCGACGGATCGACCGTCAGGCGGCCGGTCTGCAGCGCGAGCGTATAGGCAGCGTCGATCCGCCGTGCGCCTTCGTCCAGCAGGCGCGGGATCAAGGTGCTGCGCTCGACCCGCAGCGCGAAGCGGCTGATCACCAGATTGTCCGGGCCATGGCGGGCGGTGAAGATGCCGATCACCGGTCCGCCGGGATAGAGACGCTTGAGCTGGACCTCGGGA
>JAQGLH010000151.1 GCA_028293005.1 Alphaproteobacteria bacterium | reverse complement strand
ACTAGAAAGGACTGAGAAAATGGCAGTTGCAATTAGGCTTGCTCGCGGCGGCGCGAAGAAACGACCTTATTACAAGATCGTAGTCACCGATGCGCGCAATGCCCGCGACGGCAAGTTCATCGAGCGGATCGGAAGCTACAATCCGTTGCTTCCCAAGGACAGCGAAGAGCGCGTCAAGCTCGACGCCGAGCGCGCCCGTCACTGGCTGTCGGTCGGCGCCAAGCCGTCGGACCGCGTGCTTCGCTTCCTCGATGCCGCTGGCATCGTCGAGCGTCCGGTGCGCAGCAATCCGGCCAAGGGTGAGCCGGGCGAAAAGGCCAAGGAGCGCGCCGAGGAGCGCGCGGCGCGTGAAGCCGCGGCTGCCGAAGCTGCTGCAGCTCCCGTCGAGGAAGCACCCGCCGAGGAAGCTCCCGCCGAGGTAGCACCGGCCGAGGAAGCACCGGCCGAGGAAGCAGCGGCCGAGGAAGCTCCTGCCGAGGAAGCACCGGCCGAGGAAGCTCCGGCCGAGGAAGCTCCGGCCGAAAAGGTTGCAGCTGAAGAGGCCGAGACCGTCGACGTCATGGCTGCTGCGCTCGAGGAAGCGACGCCCGAGCCCGCCGCCGAAGAGGCCGCTCCCGAGTCCGACCAGCCGGTCGCCGAGGCGGGTGAGCAGGGAGGCGATGAAGCCACCCCGGCCGACGAGGCTCCGAACAAGGGCGAGTCGACCGACGAGCCAGCCGAAGGCGCCGTCGAGGATGCACCCGCCGAAGGCGCCGAGAAGGCCTAATGACGACGAAAGGGGCTCTGCCGGCGGCGGGGCCCCCTTCCGCGCGTCCCGAGAGCGAGGGTGGGGTCGCGCTCGCCGCGGTGATGGGGGCGCACGGCATCCAGGGCGAGGTCCGGCTCAAGCTGTTCGCGCAAAGTCCTGAGAGCCTGCAGCAGCACAAGCAGGTGCTGGTTGGAGACCGGACGCTGAGCCTGGTCTCGGTCAAGGCTGCCGGCAAGACGCCGGTCGCACGTTTCGCCGAAATCAACGATCGTGGCGCGGCCGAGCAATTGCGCGGCAGCCTGGTCACCATTCCACGCTCGGCCTTGCCTCCGCTTGAGGAGGACGAATATTATCATGCGGATCTGATCGGGCTCGCTTGCGAGAGCAAGGCCGGCGAGGCCTTGGGCATCGTCGTCGCAGTCGAGAATTTCGGCGCTGGCGACATCATCGAGATCGAGAAGCCCGACGGCAAGCGCACGATGGTGCCGTTCCGCAATGACGTCGCCGAGCTCACCGACGGCAAGATCGTCGTCGACCCGCTGTTTCTCGCCTAAAGGCTCCGCCGCGCAGTGCTCGAGCAGGGCTTGGCCGGGGGCCGGGGCCATTGCGTCTCCGCGCCGGACGGTCGTCACCGCAACAGCGGTCTCTTCTTCGCCAGATCGTTGCGGATGGTGGTCGCCGCGACGCCGCCTTCGCCCATCGCATGGCTGATCTGGTCGAGCCCGATCACGACATCGCCGGCCGCATAAAGGCCAGGCACCGACGTGCGCTGGTGCGCGTCAACCGTGATGCAGGTATCGCCGGCAATCTTCGCACCGACCTGCCGTGCAAGCTCGACCCGTGTGTCGGATCCTAAAGCCGGATAGACGCTCTCGAAGCGATGTTCGCCGCTTGCGGTGGTGACCAGGATCGAGGCGCCGTCGATCTCGATCGGCTGGCAGGGCCCGTCAAGCAGCACGATGCCGAGACGTTCGATCTCGCCGCGATCCGCTTCGTTCAGCGCGTGGGGCGTGTCGGGAGCGATCAGGGTGATGTCCGCGCTATAGCCCCTCAGAAAAACAGCCTCGGCGACGCCGTTCGCGCCTGTGCCGATAACCCCCACCTTCTTGTCGGTGACCTCATAGCCGTCGCAGATCGGGCAATAGCGGATCAGTCCGCGCGCCACCGCCTCGTCGTGCAGCGCCTCGTCGATGCGTGGCCGGCGGTTCTTGACGCCGGTGGCGAGCAGCACGGTGCGTGCGCCGGTTGCACCGCCGCCCCATTCGGCGCTGAAACCTTCTTCACCGCGATCGAGGCGCGTGACACGGCCGCGCGCGATGGACGCGCCATATTTCTCCGCTTGCGCCCTCATCCGCGCGAGCAGCTCCTCGCCGGAAATGCCGTCGGGGAAGCCGGCATGATTATGCGTGCAGGGGATCATCGCCGCGCGGCTGTCGCCCGCGTCGACCACTTTGAGCGAGAGATGGAAGCGCGCGAGGTAGAGGGCGGCGGTCAGCCCGGCGGGGCCGCCGCCGATCACGAGGCAATCGTAAAGGGGCTCGGTCATCCCGGGTCAGCGCCGGCCCGGCGGCTTGGTTCCGATCGCGCTTGCGGGAAGCGTATGAAGTCGTGAAAGAGGGCGGATGAGCTGGAACGCAAACGTCCTCACCCTCTATCCTGAAATGTTTCCCGGCCCGCTGGCGCACAGCCTCGCCGGGCGGGCTCTCGACGACGGCATCTGGTCGCTCGAAACGGTGCAGATCCGCGATTTCGCGACCGACAAGCATCGTTCGGTCGACGATACGCCGGCGGGCGGCGGCGCGGGGATGGTGATGCGCGCCGACGTGCTCGCCGCCGCGATCGACCATGTTCTCGAGCGCCAGCCGCAGGCGCCGGTGATCGCGATGACTCCGCGCGGCCTGCCGCTCACCCAGCTGCTCGTTCGCGCGCTTGCCGCCGGGCCGGGCGTGTCGATCCTTTGCGGGCGGTTCGAGGGCATCGACGAGAGATTGTTCGAAGCCCGCACGATCATCCCGGTTTCGATCGGCGATTATGTGCTTTCCGGCGGCGAAACAGGGGCTTTGGTCCTGCTCGATGCTTGCATTCGGCTGCTCCCCGGCGTAATGGGCGCGGCGACGAGCGGGGTGGAGGAAAGCTTCGAAGCCGGGCTCCTCGAATATCCGCATTACACTCGCCCCACCGAATGGGAAGGGC
>JAQGLH010000297.1 GCA_028293005.1 Alphaproteobacteria bacterium | reverse complement strand
AGAGCGCCAGCATGCCGGCCGGGGGCATGAACAGCACGAACAAGCCGAACGCCGCCGCGATCACGCCGCCGCCAATCAGCCACCAGCGGCCATGGTCCCTGCCGAGCTCGAGTCCCGCGACGATCGTCGCCGCCCCGGAAACCACGGCCCAGGCGCCGAGCAGGACGGCAAAGACGAGCGCGGTGATCGCAGGATAAATCATTGCCCCCACGGCTGCCGCGACCGAGACGATACCGTTGACCGCGAGCCAGCCCCAGCGTTCGTGCGCGCGCGCGCCGCGAACGGCGAGGACGATCGCGAAGACGCCGTCGACCAAGGCATAAGCGGCAAAGATCATGACCAGGCCGAGCACGGTCACCATCGGTGCAAGGATCGCGATCGAGCCGATCACGATCGCGACGACTGCGCGGACCGCGGCAGCCCACCAATTGCTGGCGAGGAAGGCGTCGCGCGTACGCGTGCCAACCGTGCGCGGGCCAACCGTGCGTGGGTCGGGAATGCTGGCCATCGACTCTCTCCTTGCCGGCTCTTGAGATGCTGCTCCCGAGACGTTGCGGCACCATCGACGTCAATGCGACCGGCTGCATTGACGACAATCAAAATTCCGACGCCAAAATCGGCCGTCCTGTCAGGGCGTGAAAATTCAGGCGTTGAATTGGCGAGCGGCATAGCCGCGATTGGCAAAGGGCCATTCCGCGGGGGGCCATTCCGCGGGAGTCAGGCGAAGCCCTCCGCCAAGATCGCCGGCTGGCGGATGATCACCTCGCGCGGACCCGCCATCGAGATGATCCCGCAGCGGCGCAAGGTCGTCATCGTTCGGCTGACGGTCTCGACCGCAAGGCCGAGATGATCGGCGATGTCGTAGCGCGAGACCGGCAACACCATCGCCTCGTCCTTGCCGACCGGCAGCCGCTGGCACAGCACCATCAGATAGCCGCCGACCTTCTCGATCGCGGTGGTTCGGCCCTGCACCAGCAAATGATATTCGAGGCGCCGTATCGCGTCCGCCGCCCGATCGCGCAGCATCTCGAGGATCGCCGGCTGCGCCTCCTCGAGCGCCTTGACCTGGTCGCGCTTGAACGAAGCGATGCGGGTGCCGTTCGACACCGCCTCGAGCGAAAAGCACGAATCGGTCGGCGCGAGACCTAGAAAATCCCCCATCAGCAGCAGGTCCACGATCTGGCGATGGCCGTCGGAGCGAAGCGAATATTTGCGCACGGCGCCGCCCAGCACGCAGCCGATCCGACCCCCGGCCATCGCCGAATCGCAGGGCTGGTTGCGGCGCCACTCGGTGTCGTTGGCGGCAACGCGAAGCGCTTCAGCAGCGCTGTCGCGCACTTTCGAATCGGCTGGCGACAGCAGCCTCCGAAAAAGGCGGATGGCGGTTCCGTCGTCTTTCAACATTGGCCAGCTCCCGAAGAGTGGCCCCCGCCGACTGGGTGGCTAGCGATTGCCCGTCGCGAGCGAAACTCGGGAATCAGCTTAGGGGAATTACCTAGGCCCGCAGCGCCGGCCAACATTGACCGCCAACATTGACCGCCAACATTGACTGGCGTCAAGGCGCCGCCCGGCGGGAGGGCCCAGCATCGGCGGGAGTCCATGGCGCGGGAGAAAAAGCGTGAGCGTGCAACAGATCGACAGGAGCGGGTGGAGCCCGTTCTTCGACAGCTTCACCCGGACATTGTCGGGCATGCGAGCCGAGGTGGAAGTCGCCTCGCTCGATGTCGGCGACCAGATCACCGCCGATCGGGCGCCGCTGATCGGGATCACCTACGATGATCGGGACAATCTCGTCGAGATCGCGCTCGGAGGAGTCGACCGGCTGGTTTACGAGCCCGCCGAAATCTACGTCGATTATGACGTCGGCGGGCTGATCGCGCTCGAGATCATCGCATCGGACGGGACGCGGCAGATCATCAAGCTCAAGGACCCGCTGGCGCTGCCGCCGCCGGAAAGGACCGAGGCGGGCGCCGCCGGCTAGCCGGTTCGTTTATTCGGCCGTTTCGAGCGAGCGGCTGAACTCCTCTGTCGCGGGCGAAGTGCGTCCGGTGACCTCCGAGGCCCTGGCGGCGGACGGAACCGCGCGCATGTCGCCCGGCTTGTCGAAGCCGGCCGCGGCCCCGCGCGAATTCTCGAGCCCGCGCGGCCACCCGCTGCGGTCGCGATAGTCGCGTTTCTCGCCGCGCGACGGGCTGTGCCTGATGGTCAGCGCCTGCGCCGTCGCAATGTCCGCCAGCGTCACCGCGATCACCGAGGCAAGCGCCAGGCCGACATTGTGCTTCTTGGGATTGTCGTCCCGATAGGCCAGCACCAGTCCGGCGATGTCGAGCGCATCCCCGGCGACGCGGCTCCATACCCCGAACTTCTTGTCGGGCGAGAGCGAGGTGACGCCGTGGGCGATCTCGCGGATCCCCATCGCGCGCACCAGGGTTTCATGTCCTTCGACGCCAAGCGCGCGCGTGAGGCGCGGTGCGGCGAGGAGCTCGGTCATGCCCAGCGCGATGCTGAACCAGCCAAGGCCATGCGCCGCCCGGTCCGAAGCGCCGCGGGAGCTCGGCCCCGTCTCGAGAATCTTGGGGTCTCCCGGCGAGCGGGCGATGTCGGAAGCGGTGAGAAGCGAGAGCATTGGAAGTCCTTTCACGGCTTGAGCACGACTTTGATGCAGCTGTCCTGCTTGTCGCGGAATGTCTTGTAGAGCTCGGGACCATCCTCGAGACTGCCGGTGTGGGTGACGACGAACGAGGGGTCGATCTGGCCGTCCTCGATCCGGCCGAGCAGGTCGTCGGTCCAGCGGTTGACGTGGCATTGCGCCATGCGGAACGTCAGCCCCTTGTTCATCGCCATGCCGAACGGAATCTTGTCGACCAGGCCGCTGTAGACGCCGACGATCGAGATCACGCCTCCGGGCCGGCAGACGTAGATCATCTCTCGGAGCACGTGCGGACGATCATTCTCCATCATCGTCATCTGCTTGACGCGGTCCATCACGCTGTCCGGCTGGCCCAGGTTGATATGCGCTTCCATGCCGACCGCATCGATGCACTTCTCCGGACCTTCGCCGCCGGTGAGATCGTTCAGCCGCTCGATCACGCTTTCCTCGAGGAAGTTGATCGTGATCGCTCCGGCCGCTTCGGCCATCGACAGCCGCTCGGGCAGATAGTCGATCGCCACGACCTCCTTGGCGCCGAGCAGGATCGCGCTGCGGATCGCCATCTGGCCAACCGGGCCGCAGCCCCAGACCGCGACCGTGTCGGTGCGCTGGATGTCGGCCTGCACGGCGCCCTGCCAGCCGGTCGGGAAGATGTCGCCGAGGAACAGCAGGGTCTCGTCCGCTATGCCCTCGGGAACCTTGATGTGCGTGGTGTCGGCGAACGGGACGCGGACATATTCGGCCTGCCCGCCAGGATAGCCACCGGTGAGGTGGGTGTAGCCGAAAAGGCCGGCGGTCGCATGCCCGAAAACCTTGTCGCCAAGCTCTTTGTTGCGGTTGCTGCGTTGGCACAGGGAGAAATTGCCGCGCCGGCACTGGTCGCACTCGCCACAGATGATCGTGAACGGAATGACGACCCGGTCGCCTTTCTTGAGCGCGCTTTTCGCATCGCTGCCGACCTCGACGACCTCGCCCATCATCTCATGCCCCATAATATCGCCCGGCAGCATGGCCGGGATGAAATTGTGGAACAGGTGAAGATCCGATCCGCAGATCGCGCAACTCGTGACCTTGACGATCGCGTCGCGCGGGTCCTCGATTTCGGGATCGGTGACGGTGTCGCAGCGAATGTCTTCTTTACCGTGCCAAACCAGGGCGCGCATATCTGTCTCCTTTCATGGGGCGGAGGCTGCGGGATCTGGGGCGAACGCCCTGCCAGGCCATTCGGTTCAACCCCTAGGGATAGTCCCTAGGGCTGTTCCGTAGCCAGGGTGCACGCCCATGTGCATACGCACACGCACACCCGCACCGGCCACCTGTCGCGCCCGGTATCCATCGGCCGATGCGACGCGGGCGACGGCATGCCGCCATTGCGCCCAGCCGAGTGGTCGCCGCGCCATGCGGAGCAGCGACCGATTGATGCCCGACGACATTCTCGACAAGATGAGTAGAGAATAAGATCGAGTCGCTTACCTGTTGCCGGCCCCTCTCGCTGGGAGACCCAAAATGCCAGGCTATTCGGTTACGCTCACCCGTAGCGAGGACGGGCATTTCGTCGCCACCTTCCCGGACGTTCCGCAGGCCGTCGCGACCGGGCAAACGGGCGAGGAAGCGCTCGCGGAAGCAGCCAAGGCGCTGGAGGCGGAATTCCGCCGCCGCATCCTCGGCGGCGAGGATCTTCCGGTCCCGGAGGCGCCCGGAACGCTGCAGATTCTCCAGGAGGTGCTGGCCGCGGCGTTCGCCTGACACGAGATCGACTTGATGGCCCGGCGAGGCGGGCCATCGCAAAGCGCCTCGGCCTCAGGGCTTCGAGGCGCTTTGCACGTCCGGGTCTTCGCGGCTCGAGTCATCGGGAGCGGGGCTGCGTTTCTCGGCCAGCTTGTCGTCGGTCAGGCGGCGGTGAGGACACCGCGGTAATCGGGGTCCTCGAGCGCGCGGCCGGCGCCCATCGCGACGCAGACCAAAGGATCGTTGGCGATCACCACCGGCAGGCCGGTGGAGCGTGCAATAGCCTCGTCGATGCGCTGGAGCAGCGAGCCGCCCCCGGTCATGACGATGCCGCGGTCGACGATGTCGGCGGCAAGCTCGGGCGCGGTATTTTCGAGCGCGGCGCGGACGGCGCCGATGATCTGGCTGACCGGCTCGGCGATCGCCTCGGCGACCTCGGCCTGGCTGATCTCGATCTCCTTGGGCATTCCGGCGACGAGGTGACGGCCGCGCACGCTGATCGTCTTGGGCTCGCCCACCGGCGGAAGCGCGCTGCCCAGCGCATGCTTGATGCGCTCGGCGGTGGTTTCGCCGACCATCAGATTATATTTGCGGCGGACCGCGGCGGTGATCGCCTCATCCATCTTGTCGCCGCCGACACGCACCGACGTGCTGTAGGCGAGCCCGCGCAGCGACAGGATCGCGACCTCGGTCGTGCCCCCGCCGATATCGACCACCATCGCGCCGACGGGCTCGATCACCGGCAGCCCGGCGCCGATCGCCGCCGCCATCGGCTCGTCGAGCAACCAGACCTTCGAGGCGCCGGCGTTGGTCGCCGCGTCGCGAATCGCACGGCGCTCGACCGTGGTCGATCCGGAGGGAACGCAGATCACGATCTCCGGCCGGCGCGGCAGGCGCGAACGGCCGCCGTGCGCCTTGTCGATGAAATGCTTGATCATCTGCTCGGCGACGTCGATGTCGGCGATCACGCCGTCGCGCAGCGGTCGAATCGCCTGGATGTTGTCGGGGGTCTTGCCCATCATCAGCTTGGCGTCACGCCCCACCGACTTCACCCGCCGGATACCGTCGCGAGTCTCGAGCGCCACCACCGAGGGCTCGTTGAGGACGATGCCCTGGCCCCGCAGGTAGACCACAGTGTTCACGGTGCCGAGGTCGATCGCCATGTCATGCGAAGGGAGCCTGAAAAGGCGGGGAAGCCACATAGAAGCAAATCCAAAGCAGGGAGGCGCGGCAAGACAAGGGCCGGAGCGCGCCTCCTCACCCATAGCGCGGCGTTGCGGAAGCGGCTTGCGGAATTTTCGAGCTGATCTGCGTTAGAACGAGCCCTGCGCGAGCCCACCTGCATGCCGGCGCCGGCTGTGCCCGGATCGTTTTCCGATCCGGCCGTTGCCGCGATCGTGGCGCCGGCCCTCGACCCGTCCTCACAAGCGCCTTATTCATGGTGCGACCGACCCGATAAGTGGTCCTGATAAGTGGGAGAGCAGATCATGAAACTTTACTATACGCCCGGCGCGTGCAGCCTTGCCGATCACATCGCGATGCACGAAGCTGGCATGGACTTCGAGCTCGACCGGGTCGACCTCAAGACCAAGACGACCGAGAGCGGCGGCGACTTCACCGCGATCAACCCCAAGGGCTATGTGCCGGCGGTGGTGCTCGACAATGGCCAGCTGCTCACCGAGAATGTCGCCATCCTCGACTGGGTCGCCGACCAGAATTCCGCGTTGCGGCCGGACGGCGCGCTCGGCCGCACCCAGCTGGTCGAGGCGCTCGCCTTTATCTCGACCGAGATCCACAAGCGCTTCTCCCCCTTCTTCCAGGGCGGCAGCGACGAGGAAAAGTCGAAGAACGGCGCGATGATCACCAAGCGGCTCCAGCATCTCGCCGACACGATGAAGGGCGATTATCTGTTCGGCGCGAAGCCGAGCAGCGCCGATGCCTATCTGTTCGTGATGCTGATGTGGGCGGGAATGGTCGGCGTGCCCGTCCCCGACGGCCTCAACGGCTTCCGCGAGCGGATGCAGGGGCGTGAATCGGTGCAGACCGCGTTGAAGCACGAAGGGCTGGCCTGAGCGCCGGCTCGGCCCGCCGCGGCGCTGCGGCGGCGGGCCAGCCACTCGCGCCGGATCCGGCCCGAGTGCTTTCCAGTCGGGGAATCACCTGACGCTCGGAAGCCACGACAACGAAGCAAACTGGACGCGGAAGGACAGGAAAAGCTGTAATGCTCGGGTCCGAAGGTCCACTTGTCGCTCTTCCGAACCAGAGTCGAACAAGACGATGAAATATCTGCATACGATGATCCGCATCTCGGATCCGGCCGCGACGATCCGCTTCTTCAGCCTGCTCGGGCTGCGCGAGGTGCGCCGCATCGACAATGACAAGGGCCGCTTCAGCCTGATCTTCCTTGCCGCTCCGGGTGACGAGGAGGCCCAGGTCGAGCTCACCCACAATTGGGACGAACAGGGCTATGACGGCGGCCGCAACTTCGGTCACCTTGCCTATCGGGTGGGCAATATCTACGAGACATGCCAGCGGCTGATGGACAATGGGATCACGATCAACCGGCCGCCGCGCGATGGGCACATGGCGTTCGTGCGCACGCCGGACGCGATATCGATCGAGCTGCTGCAGCAGGGGACGCCGCTGCCACCCGCCGAGCCCTGGGCGTCCATGGAGAATGTCGGCACATGGTAGAGATCGCCCGAGTCCCGGTGCTCAACGACAATTATGTCTGGCTGATCCACGACGAAGCGTCGGGCGAGACGGCGGCGGTCGATCCCGCGGTCGGCCAGCCGGTGCTCGA
The DNA here is from genome assembly GCA_028293005.1 of Alphaproteobacteria bacterium. Next base: position 2,476 of record JAQGLH010000297.1, on the reverse strand, counting down.
TGCCGCCAACGCGCGCGGCTGGCGCATCACCCAGATCTGGAACACCCATTGGCACCCCGATCACATCGGCGGCAATGCCGAGATCAAGGCCGCCACCGGCTGCCGGATCACCGCACCCGCCGCCGAGGCGGGCAAGATCCCGACGCTCGAACGCGCGGTCAAGGAGGGCGACAGGGTCAGCCTCGGCGCGATCGAGGCCGAGGTGCTCGAGGTCCCGGCGCACACCGCCGGGCACATCGCCTATCACCTCCCGAGCGAGAAAGTCGTGTTCGTCGGCGATACGTTGTTCGCGATGGGATGCGGCAAATTGTTCGAAGGCACCGCCGAGCAGATGTACGGCAATATGAAGCGGCTCGAGGCGTTGCCGGCGGACACCAAGGTCTATTGCGCGCACGAATATACGCTGTCGAACGCGCGCTTCGCGATCACCGTCGAGCCTGATAATCGCGATCTGCAGCGCAGGCTCGACGCGGTCATTGCGGCGCGCGAGGCGGGCGAGGCGACGGTGCCGACCGACATCGGGCTCGAACGCGCGACGAATCCGTTCATGCGCGCGTCGTCGGTCGCCGAGCTCGCCGCGCGCCGCACCGCCAAGGATTCGTTTCGCGGCTGAGGCCGAGCACGAAGCCCATGCGTTGCAGGGGGACGCTATGGGGCGTGCGTCGAACAAGTGGGGAGCTAAGTGGAGGCCGGCATGAAGAAGCTCATTCCCGCGATGCTCGTGGCGCTCGCCGCGCTCGGCGGCTGCACCGTCCGCGAGCCCCAGATCTCTCCCGCCGAACAGGCCAGTCTCGACTCCGTCCTCGCCGGCCGCACCCCGCGGGCTCCGGTGAGCTGCGTCAACCTTCGCGACGTCCACGCCAACCGCGGCTTTGGCGAGGGCGTGATCCTGTTCGAAGGACCGACCAAGCGCACCGTCTACGTCAACCGGCCGCCAGGCGGCTGCCCGGAGCTGAACCCGTTCCGCGCGCTGCGGGTCAAGACCACCACCACCCAGATCTGCCGCGGTGACATCGTCTCCGTGTTCGATGCCACCAGCGGCATCGACTATGGCAGCTGCGGGCTCGGGGATTTCGTCGAGTACAGGAAATAGCCGGTTCCTCACCGTCCCGCCGTGAATGGGAGGGAAGCGGCTACCTCGCGTACAATGCCTCCAGCCGCTCGCCGTAGACCTGCTTGAGCACATGCCGCCGGATCTTCATCGACGGGGTCAATTGCTGGTTCTCGATGGCGAACGGCTCGTCGGCGAGGATGAAGCGGCGCACCTTCTCGGTGACCGAAAGCCCGTGGTTGACGCGATCGACCGCGGCGGTGAGTGCACGCAGATAATCGGGGTCGCCTCGCAGCGCCTCGCTCGCCTCGCCGTTCGCTTTGCGCCACGCCGAGGTCCATTCGGCATCGGGGACGATCAGGCCGACGAGATGCGGCTTCTTGTCGCCGACAACCATCGCCTGTGCGATCTCGGGCTGTAGGGTCAGCATCGCCTCGACCCGTTGCGGCGCGACATTGTCGCCCTTGTCGAGGACGATCAGATCCTTCTTGCGATCGGTGATCACCAGCCGCCGGGCGTCGTCGAGGTGGCCGATGTCGCCGGTCGCAAGCCAGCCGTCGCGGACCGTCGCCGAGGTCAGCTCCGGATTGCGCCAATAGCCCTTCATCACCAGCTCGCCACGCACCAGGATCTCGCCGTCGTCGGCGATGCGAAGCTCGGTGTTGGCGATCGGAGGGCCGACCGTGTCCATCCTGATCCCGGCGCCCGGACGATTGCAGCTGATCACCGGCCCGGCCTCGGTCTGGCCGTAGCCCTGGAGGAGGACGATGCCGAGCGCATCGAAGAAGATGCCGACCTCCGGGTTGAGCGGCGCTCCGCCCGAGACCATCGCCTTGATCCGTCCGCCGAAGCGCGCGCGGACCTTGGGCCGCAAGGTGCGCTCGAGGAGCAGGTCGATCAGCCGGTCGCCCGGGCGCGGCTTGCCGGCATGCGCGCGCGCGCCGAGCGCCAGCGCCTGCCGCGTCAGCCACTGCGCGAGCCGGTCCTGCTTGGCGAGACCGTTGAGGATACGCTGGCGGAGCAGCTCGAACAGCCGCGGCACCGAGATCATCACCGTCGGCCGCACTTCCTCGATGTTCGAAGCGAGCTTCTCGATCCCCTCGGCATAATAGATTTGGGCGCCGAGCCCGATCGGCAGGAACTGCCCGCCGCTATGCTCGTAAGCGTGCGACAGCGGCAGGAACGAGAGGAAGATCTCCCCGCCCGCAGTAGCATGTCCAATTTCGAAATCGTCGACGATGATGTCGAACGTTCCTTCGACATTGTGGAGGATCGCGCCGTGATGCTGCATCACGCCGCGCGGCGCCCCGCCCGTGCCCGAAGTATAGATGAGGCAGGCGAGATCACCGCGCTGGAAGTCGGCTCCGGCCGCGCAGGCCGCGACATCGGCTTTCTCGGCCGCGATCAGCGCCGACCAGTGATGGA
>JAQGLH010000138.1 GCA_028293005.1 Alphaproteobacteria bacterium | reverse complement strand
ACCACGGCGGCGACATCGGCGCCGCCTCGTGCGAGCTCGAGCGAGGCGAAGCCGCCAAAGCAATAGCCGATCGCGGCGATGCGCGCGGCTTCGACCCCCGGCAAAGATGCGAGCGCGGCAAGGGCTGCGCCCAAGGCCGCGCGCACCACCGTGGGATCCGCCGCGAGCGCATCGATGCGGGGCCGAAGCTCGGCGATCGGGATCATCTCGCCGTCGCCATGGTAATCCGCGGCGAGTGCGACATAGCCGAGGCCAGCGAGCCGCCTCGCGACCGCGCGGTCGTGATCGCCTGCCCCGGGAGCGGCATGGGCGATCAGCACTGCGGCACCGTTCGGGCGCTTCGGCATCGCGAGTGTGCCGAGGTAGCGCTTGCCGGCTGCGTCGCGATACTCGAATTCCCGCTCCTCGATCTCCGCCACCGCGCCTCTCCTGCTTCCAATGCCTTGCTTCCTCTACGTGGCGTAGCCGGATGCGGCAATTGCTGGGTCGCAGCGACTATGCGCGATTATGCCGCTTGCACTATTAAAGTGCTGATATGCTTGATTTTGATGAGGAAATCGGGCGTTACCACTTGACGATTACTGCGCGCACTTCTAGCGACGAGAGAAACCAGAGGGGGGCCATCATGCGCCTGACAACCGTTCTCACATCTTGCGCGCTGTTTTCGACGCTGGCCGCGACCCCGGCATTCGCGCAAACCATGCCTGCGATCCAGTCGACTCAGAAATACGAGATCAAGACGACCGGCGCGCCGCAATTCTACAGCAACAATGCGCGCGCCACCTCACAGGTGATCTACAATGCGGGCACCCAGACCTACACGATCCGCGACACCGGCAGCGTCTCGCGGACGGCGTCGTTCGGCCCGGGGCAACTCGTGTCGTCGGCAGGCACCCACACAATCTACACCAGGACAGCCAGCGGCACGACCGAGACCTTCCGCGTTTACAACAAGGGCCAGGTGGCTGCCGGCCAGGTCAACCTGACCTATTCCACCTACGGCCACTGGCGCGAGAGCACTCCCGGCGCCGGCTTCCAGGGCGCGACCAAGCTCAGCGACACCTATTTCATCTTCGGCACCAAGACCACGGCAGCGAACATGCCGCGTAGCGGGAGCGCCGGCTTCAACGGGATCATCGACGGGACGTTCGTCAACAAGACGTCGACCTACACGCTGGGCGGCACGATCGGCTTTACCGCCGATTGGACGAACGCGAAGATCGGCTTCACGGCGCTGGCGACCGCCTCCGCGGGCACCGGTTCCCCGACCTTCGGTCCGATCGTGGGCGCCAACGGCCCGATCAACTTCAACGGATCGAGCTTCTCGGCCAACGGCACCGACGGCACCTATCAGATGAACATGAACGGCCTGTTCTTCGGCCCGGCCGCGAACGAGCTCGGCGCTGTGTTCAGGCTGAGCGGCAACGGCGGCACCGGCAACGGCGCGATCGTCGCGAAGCAATAAACACGCTCGGTCGCGGCCGAAAAGCCGCCTGGGCGCGATCCGGACGCTTCGCATGCTGACCTTCCTTGGCGGCCTCGCGCTCGGCCCGGCGGCCGCAGCTCAGGCGGTACCGGGTGCAGCTGCGCCCAGTTCCTGTGCCGGCGCGGCCGACTGCCGCCAGGCGAGCGCAGCCGAGCTGTTCGCGCTCGCGGATTCCGCCGCCACCGAAGGCGATTTCGATACCGCGGAGACGATGCTGGTCGCGCTGACCGGCGATCCCGATCCCGAGCTGCGCGCCGAGGCGCGCTTTCGCCTTGCGGCGCTGCGCGAGCAACGCGGCAACCTGCGCGGTGCCGTCGAGGCATTACGCGATCTGCTCGCCGAAAAACCGGACGCCCAACGCGCGCGGCTCGAACTCGGCCGCATCCTTGCGGCGCAGGGTGACGCTGCCGGGGCGCGGCGAACGCTGCGCCAGGCCGAAGCAGTCGGCCTCCCCTCCGATGTCGCCTGGACCGTCAGGCGCTTCTCGACCGCGCTCCGCTCGTTGAAGCGGCGCGGCGGCTCGTTCGAGGTCGCGGTCGGCGCCGATTCGAACGCCAACCGCTCGACCAGCGACAAATTCATCGACACCGTGATCGCGCCGTTCGAGCTCACGGCGGATGCGCGCGGCCAGCGAGCGATCGGCATCGGGCTGAGCGGCGAAGCCTATTCGCGCGACATGATGCTCGGCGCGACGTTGCTGACACGCCTCGGCGCGAGTGCCGACATCTTTCCTGCCAAGACACGCTTCGACGACGTCCAGCTGTCGCTGACCTCCGGCCCCGAGCTGACCATTCATCGCGGCCGCTTACGGCCAGCGTTCGCTTATGAGCGCCGCTGGTACGGCGGCGATCGCTATAGCCAAGGCTATGGCGGATCGATCAACTGGCTGATGCCGATCGGCACCAAAGGCCAGCTCCAGCTCGATGCGTCACTCGTCCGCCAGGAGATTCGCAGGAACCCATTGCTTGACGGCGAGCGCTATACGCTGTCGGCGACCTATGATCACAGCCTCACGCCGCATACCAGCGTCCGGCTCACGGCACGCGGTGCCGCGCTCGACGCGGCGATACGCCCGGAATCGCTGCGTCAGGAGGGCGCCGACCTGCTGGTCGTGCATGATCTGGCCGAGGTGACGCTGTTCGGGCAGGCCGGATATACCAGAACCGACGGGCGCGCGCCGATCTTGCTGTTCGGCCGGACCCGCGGCGACGACCGCTTCGATGCGGTCGCCGGGCTCGTCGCGCACCGGCTCGCGATCGGCGGCTTCGTTCCGCTGGTGCGCTTCAGCTACACGCACAGCCGCTCGAACGTCGCGCTGTATGATTATCGCCGGGCACGGCTCGACTTTGGCGTTACGCGCGAATTCTGACGTCCGATCGCTGGACTCGTTCCCGGTTCGGTTGAACCGGCTGGTTTGCTTGGTTTATCCTGCTTTCAGGGCGTCAGGTGATTCCACCCGACTGAAAGCACTCTAGGCCTGCTGCGGGATCGCGCTGATCCGGGTTCGCCGGGGCTGCGGCGGGACGTGGCGATCAATGATCGCGATCGCGCCAAGCACCATCATCAGGGTCACGCCCATGGTGAGGAACAGATAATTGGGATTGCGCCCGTCGAGGCTGAGCAGGAAGCCGCCGATCACCATCGTGCCGATCCCTCCGACGCGCCCCATCATCAGGCCGAAGCCGATCCCGCTGGCGCGGCAGGAGACCGCATAGCCCGAGGTGAACACCGCGTAGATGGCCGCGACCGCGACGCCGGTGGTGATCCCCACACCGCCGATCAGCGAAAACAACAGCCATTTCATCGGCACCGACACCAGGTGCGCGCCGGAGCTGATGAGGATCGCCATCGCCGACACCATCACGATCGAGCCCAACGTGAGCGTGATCAGCGACTTTCGCGTTCCCCAGCGGGTGACGATGAAGCCGCCGGTCACCGGGCCGATCACCGCGAAGCTGTTGTAGAACAGGCTGCCGCGAACGGCATCCTCGATGCTCAGGCCGGCCATCGTGAGGATGACGGTCGTCCAGGCGACGAACCCGTAGCTCGTGAACGAGGTCAAAAAGAAGGCCAAAGGCGCGCCGATGTTGATCCGGAGATTTTCGCGGGTGAACAGCCTGCCGTCGGGAGCGGCGTCGGTTACCCCGTCGGGCATCGCCGCATCGGCGGCGCCGAGGATGCGCGCCTGCTCGTGGCGCATCCGCTCGATCTTGCCCTTTGCCTTGAGATAGGCCGCTGACTCTGGCAGCCAGAGGATCAACGGCACCGTGACGAGCAAAGTCATCGTGCCGGAAAACGCGATGGTTCCGCGCCAGCCAAGATCCGACAGAAGCAACAGCGCGAGCGCCGCACCGAGCATTCCGCCGGCCGGCACGCAGGGCGCAGCGAGCGCGCTCAGCCACGGCCGCGCGCGCTGCGGAAGCCATTCGGTGGCGAGCGCGAGGCCGTTGGGGCTTGCGGCTCCGAAGCCGAGGCCGCTGATAAAGCGCAGCAGGATCAGCATCGTGACATCGGTCGCGTAGGACGCCGCAACGGTCCACAGCGAGAACCAGATTGCACTGAACAACAGCACGGTCTTGCGTCCGAACCGGTCGCCGATCCAACCGCCCAGTCCCGATCCGATCGCCATTCCGATCATCGCCGCGGCCAGCGCCGGGCCGAAGGTCGCTTTGTCGATGCCGAGATCGGCGATGACCACCGGTGCGACGATACCGAGAAGCTGGAGGTCGAGGCCATCGAGCGCGAGGACGAGCAATACTATTGCGGCGATCGCGATCTGCCTCGATGCGACCGGCGAGTCTTCAAACGTTCGATGTTGCGGGGAGTCCATTGAATACTCCTGAACAAGCCACGACGAGAAGCATGCATTTGGACCCTTCCCGGTTCTAAAAGACAAGACAAATCTGCCGCCGATCCGCGCTCGACCTGGCCCCACACGGCGGCTTATTGGCGAAACCGCCGCGTTCCTATCGCCTTGGCTCGGAAGCCCTCTTCCTCGCGAAAATCCTCACCCTCATCGTGGCCTGCATCATTATCGGTGTCATCATTATCGGTGTCGCGAACGTCCTCTGATCAAAGCACCGCGCCCATTGTCATGCTCAGGCGCAGAGTCCGCGATTGATGCGTTGTCACGACGCAATTCGGAAGCCAAAGCCACGCAGGATATTGGCCGGAACTGCGGCTGAGGCGGACAAGCAGGAATTCTGATTGGCGTTGCAATCGAAGACGAGATCCAGGATCGATCAGCACTCTCCGGCGGCTCACCCGATCAGGGGCGTGCTGCTGTTCGGCTTCGGCCTGCTGTGCTTCGCCTGCATGGATACCACGACCAAATATCTCTCGACCCATCACGAGGTGCCGCTGATCGTGGCGGTTCGCTACCTCGTGAACTGCCTGCTGATGATCGTGCTGCTCGCGCCCACCCACGGTCCGAAGCTGATCGAGACGCAGCGGACGGGCCTGGTCATCGTCCGCTCGCTCTGCCTCGCCGCGGCTTCGCTTTGCGTCGCCTCGGCGCTCAAGCTCATGCCGCTCGCCGAAACCACGGCGATCGTTTTCATCTCGCCGCTGATCGTCATGGTCACGGCCGGCCCTCTGCTCGGCGAGCGGGTTGGCCGCCTCCCCTGGATCGCCACAGGGATCGGGCTTGTCGGCATGCTGCTGATCGTACGCCCTGGCAGCGGATTGGACGCATTGGCGGTCTGCTTCGCGCTCGGCGCGGTCGCGGCCAACACCGGCTACCAGCTCTTTTCGCGCCTCCTGGCCTCGAGCGAGCGCACGATCGCCTTGCTCTTCTACAGTGCACTGGTGGGCACGATATGCTTCGGCCTGGCGCTGCCGGTCTATTGGGAAGGACGCGCGCCCACCGCGTTCGAGCTGCTGCTGTTCCTCAGCCTCGGCGTGTACGGTGGCGTCGGCCATTTCTTCTATACCAGGGCCTATCGTGATGCCCCCGCCTCGGTGCTTGCGCCGATCACCTATGTCCAGGTGATCTGGGCCGGGCTGCTCGGGTGGCTG
>JAQGLH010000109.1 GCA_028293005.1 Alphaproteobacteria bacterium | reverse complement strand
TCCGGCGTGGTGTGGGTGAATAAGCACCTCGATATTCCGATCGACCTTCCTCTTAGAGCAGCCAAACACTCGGGATTGGGAACAAAATACGGGCGGGAGGGAGTAGAGGATTACACCCGAGCAGTTTTGGTCAATACGAAGAAGTAGACTTGAACCGCAAACCGACCGCTCGACGGTAAAAGAAGCAGGACGACCTCGATTTTCGCGGAAACCGGTCATGGTCTCGGCGATATGCTCCTGGCAACCAGGGGCGGCTTTGTTGATGCAGCGGCAGCGAAAGGATGAATTGAGTAATGGGCGCATACCTTCGCTTCTACGAGCGCCGGATAGAACGGGAACTCGCGGCAGAGGCCACGCGAGGTGTTGTTCCGCCGGTATCGTCACAGCCTCTGGGTGGTGAAGCGCCTGGTAGCGGCGGTGTGACCGATCGGCGTCAGCTCATTCCGCCGCTTGGCTTGAGGGAATATTGGTATCCGGCGCTTCCGGAGAAGAAGGTCGGAACGAAGAAGCCGCTCTATTGGCGGATGCTCGGCGATGAGCTGGCCCTTTTCCGGGACCACGACGGCAAGGTCGCGGCCGTCAGTGACATTTGCCCTCATCGCGGCGCAAGCATGTCACGTGGGGACTGTTTTTATAAGGGGACGATTTCCTGCCCTTATCACGGCGCGACGTTCGACGGGACCGGCGAGTGCAAGGCGTTTCTGACCGAAGGCCCCGATTCCAAGATGGTCGGCAACCTGGAGATACGAACTTATCCGACGTTGACGCTCCGTGGCTGGGTGTTCGTATGGATGGGCCAGGGCGAACCCGCGAAGCCCGAGGAAGACATTCCGCCGGAGTTTTTCGATGCCGCCTCCACGGCTCAGTTCCACACCTATACCTATTGGCCCAGCTCGTGGATCCTGGCGATCGAGAACCAGAATGACTCGCACAACGGCTTCTATGTTCACCGCAACTCCTTGATGCAGCTCACTGCGCCACGAATGCGCGCTCGGACGCCGGTCGGTCCGCGGTCGAAGCTCATCGCGGATCGCGCGCTCGTGCCGTTGATGCAGAACCAGAATTATTATGCGGACGAAACGGGCAAGACCCCGTACCAACTTTACTATCCGGGCGTGAATGGAGTCTGGCCGCTCGGCAAGTGGCGCCGCCTCGTGTGGGCGCTGTTCAAACCTTGGTACGCACTGGTTTTCAATCGCTTCAGGACCAATCCCAAGCGAACGAATCCACGCCAGTCCGAGGAATGGGCGGCCGAAGCCGGCAACAGCTGCTGGCATTTGCCGTGCGCCATCCGCGTCAATTTCGGGCTTTATCACTACACGCGCTACGCGGTGCCCGTAAGCGAGAATGTCTCGAGGGTCGTATACTTTCACCACCGCCGGGCCGGGGGGCTATTAACCAGCATGGTGCAGAAGGCCTGGTTTCACGGCTATTTCAACTACTGGCTGCATTATAATTTCTCGGGCCAAGATGCGTTGGTGACGGCGCCGTGCCGCTTTTGGACCAAGGAGAACTTCTCACCGACCGATTCACACCTCATTCTTCTCAGGAAGCTGGTCACCGAGAGATCGCGCGACGCCAAGCTGGCGGGCTCAAGATCTCAAGCGGCCAATATCTCCAACGAGGAGGCGCTGTTCAATCAACAGAGGAATTGGGGCGGGGAGCCGGAAGTGGACCTGGACGCTGCTGCCAGCGAAACGACAAAAACCGTGCCGCAAGACTTCATTCGAGGAAAGCAGAACTTCGGCAGCTAGGTCTGTAGGTAATCCATGAGCGATAATGTTGTTTCCGGCATCTCTACTCTCGACGAGGGAGAGATGAGGGCGGTGCAGGTCGAGGGCCGGGACGTCCTTATCGCTCGGGTCGAAGGGCGCATTTATGCGGTGCAGGGAATTTGCAGCCATGCCCACGGATATCTGGACGAGGGAGACCTGGAGGGATTTCGGCTCCTTTGCCCGCTTCACGAAGGATCGTTCGATATTCGCACGGGGACGGCGCTTACGGCGCCGGCAACCCAGCCGCTGAGCACATTTCACGTGACGATTGAGGATGACCAGATCAGGATCGATCTGAGCCGGTCATCGGATTCCGCAGGAGCAGGTGATCATGGCTGATGTGTCGACTGGAACCGGGCGGGCTGGCACGATGGCCGACCGACTTCGAGGCAAGGTCGTCATCGTCACCGGCGCTGGCCAGGGCATCGGCCGGGCTACCGCGAAACGTTTGGCTGAAGAGGGCGCCACCGTCGCGATCGTCGATGCGAACGAGGCCGGCGCTCATCGGACCCGTGACGACCTCTCCGGCACCGATGCCGACGTCTTCGTTGGTGACCTCCGCGAATATGCGGTTGCCGAAGAGCTGGTGCGGTGGGCCCATGGACGATGGGGACGTATCGACGTTCTCATCAACAATGTAGGTGGCGCGACGCAGTTCAAACCATTTCACGAATGGGCCCCTCAAGAGATGCTTGCCGAGGTGCACCTATCGCTGCTGCCGACCTTGTGGTGCTGTCGTGCCGTGCTGCCGCTCATGATCGAGCGCGGCCGCGGCCGCATCGTCAACGTCGGCGCTGAATCGGTTCGCAACGGGCTATGGGATCGAGCACCCTATAGTGCAGGGAAAGGTGGCGTTCACGCGCTCACGACGAGCCTTGCTCTCGAGACTGCCGGGTTGGGAATAACATGCAATACGGTGGCGCCGGCTGCCACCAACAGTCAAAGAGACAGGCTGGTCCAGCGTGGCGGGCGCACGCTGTCGCCTGAGGAGCAAGCTCATTTCGATCGGCTCGGCGAGCGAACGCTGTCGACCATCCCGCTTGGACGCTATTCCGAGGTCGAGGAGCAGGCGGCTGCGATCGCTTTCTTCGCCTCCGACGACTCCTCATTCATCACAGGCCAGTGCCTTTTCGTGAATGGTGGATCCAGCAATTGATCTGCCGCTTGGCAACGCGATTGAAGCAGCTGAGGCGGAGAAGGAACTCCTCGGCCCGGAGAGCGCCGGAGGCTCTCTAGTGCCCGTTCCTGGCCCTTTAAGCCGAAACAACTCCACGATCCCGCATTCTGCGCACAGCGTGGCTTCGGCGCCCAAGACAATGATATCGGGAGGAAAAAATGGTGGGCGTGGCAAGGATTGAACTTGCGACCCCTGCGATGTCAACGCAAATGCTTCGACAAAATCCGCCCTAATTCAAGCACTTCTCTCCTCTCCCCTCGGAGGAGGATGCCGTGATTGAAGCAAACGACTCGGGCGTTCACCGGAGTAGCACCGGAGAGGTGCGCGCAGGCGCCGCCAAGTTCGACCACGCCAGCACCCTGCCCCGGCGGAACTCGATTTGTGACCGGGCCAAGGCGCGTATCTATTTCCTCGCCGGCGCGGGCCTTATCAAGATCGGCGTCACAACCAACCTGACGTCCCGCATCCGCTCGATCCGGAACTCGTCGCCAGTGCCGCTGGAGCTGCTTGCGGTGATCCCGGGCAACAACTTCACGGAGGCGGGCTTTCACCAGCGCTATGCAAGCCAGCGACGGCACGGTGAATGGTTCGATGACACGCCGGAACTTAGGCAAGAGATCGAACGGCTGAGCCCGACCAC
>JAQGLH010000070.1 GCA_028293005.1 Alphaproteobacteria bacterium | reverse complement strand
TCGGCGCTGTCCAGCGCTTCCCGGCTCGGCCGCGCTGGCATCTTGCGTGCCGGCTTTGCATGCTGGAGGGGCGGCTTGGTATCCTGGTGAGCCGTTCCATCCTGGACGGATGCCCGCGATTGATCCGCCTTTCTTGAACTGCTTCTGTCCCGATTGGGCGGAAGCGCCGCCAGCTGCTCGGCAGCGGTGCCGCGCAGCCGCTTCACCACCGCACCGGGCTTGGCGAGCGGCTCGGCGGTGAGCTTCGGATCGGTGACGACCTCCGCCTCGCCGCGCGAGAAGACATCCCTGTCGCTGCCCCACGCCTGGATGGCGGCCTTCTGGCTTGGAGCCGCGACATAGGCATCGTGAAAGCCGATCGGCACCCGAAAGACCTTCAACTTGCTTGATCGCGCCATGCACGCTCCTGAGCCATGCTCCTGGACTGTCGCTCTTGAAGCCGATCGCGAAACGCCGTCTGCGGCGCCCGAGTTCCCGCACGCCCGAGTTCCGGCACGCCTGCCGTCCGCGGGCGCTCAAATGCACCTGGAAACGAGCATCAACTCTTTAATATCGCTGAACAACTTCGCCACGTTCGGTTAATCGCCGGCATCTATAAGCGCCCCGTCACGAGTGGGGCCGTGACCTGTACGCGTGGTGCGCGCTGCGGCTGATCAGGTGTCGGCCGCAGCGCCCACTTTTTTCGCCAGCGACCCCGGCTAGCCGGCGTTCAGCACCCGTCAACTGCATCGGCATCCACGCTAAGCGCATACGCTGAACGCATTATTGGTTTGCTACGGCCAGGTACGCACCGGTCTTACCGGCGGCATCTCTCCAGATCGCGTTTTTTTAACACCCCGGCCGTAGCGCCCGGAAATTATACGCGGTCCAAAAAAAAGGCCAGCCCCGAAGGACTGGCCCAAAGTTGTTAGGAGAGGATGCCTGAAAGGCAAGGTCGTTGTGCACTGCAGCACTCTACTTCGCAATTGCAAAAAAAAGATTGTCTCGTGCATTTACCGCATCTGTCCAATCTCGCAATCATTCTGCACTTGGTCACGACCGGATCCGGTCTCCTCAAAGGCCGAAATGCCTCACCTGCTCGACGGCAACGGAATAGCGCCTCGTGATCGGGCCAGCGACCTCCTCGGACAGCTTCAGCACAGCCTCGCTTAACCTTTTGCTCTCGGCGAAGAAGCTCGCGAAGCTGAGGCAGGCTTGATCGCTTTGAAGCTTGAACAAATCGGCCAGCGAGCCGACCGTGGCGAGCTTCCGCCAGGCGTTCGATGCCTCCTCCAGGTTTTTGCGGCCATAATCGGCCGCTCCCTGGCCAATCGCCCCAATGCCCATCACGGCGATCTCCGATGACGTGACCAGTGCCTGCACATTGCTGGTCGTCGCTTCACGCGCCTCCCCGAGCAGCTTGGTGACTCTTTCGGCGACGAGCACCGTCGGCAGACTCATGGCCGCAATATCCCTTGAGCCCGCAGCGGCGCTGGCGCCTTTCTTCGCGGCACCGGCGGCGGCATTTTTCAACGAAGGCTGCGCGGTGCCGGCTCTCGGCTTGTACACTTTTCGTCGCCGGGCGGGCCTGCTCATGGCAGCCGGGACTGCGGCGATCGGTTCCGGGCTCGGATCCACGACTGCTTCGGCCCGGACTGCTTTGGCCCGGACTGCTTCGGCCCGGACTGCTTCGACCCGGACTGCTTCGACAAGGCCCAGGCTCGCCTCGACGGGCGCCGTGACCATCTCGTCACCGAACGCGACCGCGGCCTCGATCACGTCAGCGGCGGCCTCGAGGCCTTCAGCGCCACGCCTCGCGATATCCATGGGGATTTCTAAACTCGCCGGAGCCGGCGTCGCCGCTGCTTCGGCGAGCATCTCCACCGCGGGCGCCGCGAGTGCCTCCGGCGCATCGTCCGGGTGCAATATGGCTTCTGGCATTTCGATCGGCACGCTGGGCGCGATCATGATCGTCGCCTCTGGAGCCGCCGCATCGCTTTTCCGCCGCGCCACCGCTGAGCGGGTGACGGCAGCAGCCTGGTCCTTCCGGCCGTCGGCCTTTCGTTTCGAGCCCCTGGCAAATGCAGGTTTGCGGATCCTTTGTCCGACCTTCTTCTTCGCCATGACAGACTTCCGATCTATGGTGCAATGCAGCATACACCAACAATCGCCGGGCCTCAAGACGTCGGCGCCATACGCGCGCCGCGCGACAGTCGAACCACGCCGACGAGGAAGCGCAAACAACTCGAACGGGAACACGAACGATTCTGTAGTCCTTCCGCGCAACCGTTCGCGACCGTGATTCGGGAAGAACCGAACGCTCAGCGCGCCGCGCCCCTGTTCGTCGCTTAAGGCTGAGTCCGGCCGTGCAACGCTTCGACATCGCCATGGCTTCGGGCTACGGCGGGACGCTTGGGTCCCTGAGAGGTGGTTCTGTGGCGATCGTCGGAGCAAACTTTTGAGGTCCGCGCCGGGCGGCGTGGCGCAGGTCATCACCGGCGCCGCCGCGGGCTTGGCCTTGCTCTACTTCCTGCGCAGCATCCTCATCCCGGTCGTGGTCGCATTCGTGCTTGCGATCCTGGTCGATGCACTGGTGCGATCCATCGTCCGCCGCTGGCCCACGGCGCCGCGCTGGGCGGTCGTCGCATTGGCGGGCGCGATTATTGGCGGTTCCGCCTTCGGCGCCATCTATGTGATCGCCCAGGGCGGAGTCGGCATGGTCGAGCAGGGGCCCGCGCTGATTACGCGGCTGGACCAGCTTGTCGGGGAGATCGGCAGATCCTTTCGGCTCCAGGAGCCGCTCCATCTCAGGACGCTGATCGGCCAGGTCAGCGTCGCCCGTCTCGCCGGCGGCGTGCTGGGCGGGGTTCAGGACGTCCTGTCCGGCCTTTTCCTGATGATCGTCTACTTCGGCTTCATGCTGGCATCGCGATCGAGGATCGCGCCCAAGATCCGCAACCTCGCCGCCTCGTCTGATCGTGCTGCGGCGATCAGGGTCGGGATGGACCGGATCGCTGTCGACGTTGAAACCTACGTGTGGGTTCAGACTGTGACCGGCGTGATGCTGGCCGTCGTGTCGGCTATTGTGATGCTCGCCGTCGGGCTCGACAACGCCCTGTTCTGGATGATCATCCTTTTCCTTCTGTCCTACATTCCGATCATCGGCGTCACCGTCGGTTCGGTGGCGCCGGCCTTGTTCGCACTGCTGCAATTCCCGACCGTCTGGCAGGCAGCCACCGTGTTCGGTGGCATCCAGGTGGTGGCGTTCGTCGTCGGCAATCTGATCTACCCCCGGATGCAGGCCAACACGCAGAATATCGATCCGGTCGCGACGCTTTTGGCGTTGGCGTTCTGGAGCTTCCTGTGGGGCTTGCCCGGAGCGTTCCTGGCCGTGCCCTTAACGCTGATGCTGATGATGGTGTGCTACGAATTCGAAAGTACCCGCTGGGTCGCAATATTGCTTTCGAACGACGGCGAGCCCCGTTTCGCAAAGGCCCCGTTTCGCGAAGGCCCCGTTTCGCAAGGTGGGGCCGACGCTGCCGGCGGACGCGGCGATTTCCCATAGGCAGGCAGTGAGGAGTATCGTTGATGCTGCGCTTTTTTTATAGTCCAGGTTCCTGCGCGCTCGCGAGCCATGTCGCGCTCGAGGAATCGGGCCTTTCCTACACGGCGGTCGAGGTCAACCTTCACAAGGGCGACAACAACAGCGCCGAATATCGCGCAATCAACCCGCTCGGCCGGGTCCCGGCGCTCGACATCGACGGCCGCCTTCTCACCGAGAATACGGCGATCCTCAACTATGTCGCCGATGACGTTCCCGAAGCTGGCCTGTTGCCCGCCTGGGGATCGCGCGAGCGGATCCACGCGCTCGAATGGATGGCCTTCCTCGCGAGCATCGTCCACCCCGGCTTCCGCGCGATCTTCCGTCCCGATCGCTTCGCCGGCGGCGCCGACTCTGCGGCGATCGACGAGATCCGCCGCCGCGGTTTCGTCAACGCCGCCGAGGCGATCGGCATCGTCGAGCAGAGGCTCGACGGAAACCTTTATGCCCTCGGCGATCGCTTCAGCCTGTGCGACGCCTATCTGCTCGTCTTCTTCATCTGGAGCCGGCGCGAGTTCGTCGCGCCGCACATGCCGGCGACGCCGGTGTTCGATGCCCTTGCCGCGCGTGTCTGGCAGCGCCCGACCGTCCAGGCCGCGCTTGCGGGCGAAGGCTTGTCAGGGCTCGATCCGTGGCGCGTCGGCGCTGCGTGACGGACGGGGCGCACGCAACGCTGGACGCGGCGCCCGGCCCGATGGCACAGACGAGGACGATGATCCTCCCGCTCCTTTTTCTTGCTGCGCTTGCCCCGGCCCCCGCAATGACCCAGGCGCCGATAACGGCGCAGGCGCCGGTCGACGAGCCGGAGATCGTCGTCACCGCCAGTCCCAAGGGCAAATGCCGCGTCCAGCTCACCGATCAGACCCTGTCGGACCGGCAGTTCGCGAAGAATGCGGGGGAATGGGCGAGCCTCGGCACGCCGGTCCGTGTCGTGACGCCGACCCGGGCCGACTATAAATGCCTCGCGAAGATCGTCTTCCGCCTCAACGACCGGGGCGTGCGCCTGATCAACTTCGTCGATCGGCCCCCCAGCCCTGATCGGAGCCCGCCCTGATCGGAGCCGCCCTGATCGGAGCACCTGATCGGAGCCGCTTGCCCGCATGATCCAGCGCCGGCTCAGGCAATATGCGAGATCGCCTTGGTGTCGAAATACGCTTGCAGCCCTTCTATCCCGCCCTCGGATCCGACGCCGCTATCGCGGACGCCGCCGAACGGCGTTTCCGGGTGCGACACCGCGAGTGTGTTGATGCCCACCATGCCCGCCTTGAGCCCTCCGGCGATCGCCGCTGCGTTGCTCGAATTGTGCGTGAAGGCGTAGGACGCCAAGCCGTACGGCAGGCTGTTGGCACGATCGAGCACCTCGTCGAGGTCGCGGAACGGGACGATCGGCGCCATCGGTCCAAACGGCTCGGTCGTCATCACCATCGCCGATGCGTCGACGTCGGTGATCACCGTCGGCTCGAAGAAGAAACCGCGGTTGCCGTTCCTTTTGCCGCCGGTAAGGATCTTGCCGCCGCGGTCGCGCGCATCGCTCACCAGCGCCTCCATCGCCGACAGCCGCCGCTCGTTGGCCAGCGGTCCCATCCTCGTTTCCGGATCCAGCCCGTCGCCAAGCTTCAGTGCTTGCGCTTGCGACGCGAAGCGATCGGTGAACCGGTCGATGATGCTTTCATGCACATAGAAGCGGGTCGGGGAGATGCACACTTGGCCCGCGTTGCGATACTTGCCCGCCGCCGCGACGTCGGCGACCTTCTCGGGGTCGACATCGCCGCACACCAGCACTGGCGCGTGGCCGCCGAGCTCGAGCGTTGTGCGCTGCATATGCTCGGCGGCAAGCCGAGCGAGATGCTTGCCGACCACGGTCGATCCGGTGAACGAAACCTTGCGGATCAGCGGTGAGCCGATCAGGTGCGTGGAGACTTCGGACGGGACTCCGAAGACGAGGTTGAGCACGCCCGCGGGCAGCCCCGCGTCGTGCAGCGCGCGGACCATCTCGACCGCCGTACCCGGCGTTTCCTCGGCCGCCTTGAGGATCAGGGTGCAGCCTGCGGCGAGCGCGCCGCCGATCTTGCGCGCCGGCGTCAGCGCCGGGAAGTTCCACGGCGTGAACGACGCGCAGGGGCCGACCGGCTCGGGCACCACGACATGCGACATGCCGGCCGTTCGGCTCGGGATGGTGCGGCCATAGGCACGGCGCCCCTCCTCGGCATACCAATCGAGCGTGTCGGCCGAATAGAGCAGCTCGCCCTTCGCCTCTGCCAGCGTCTTGCCCTGCTCGACGACCAGGATCCGCGCGATCTCCTCCACTCGGTCGCGCATCAGCTGCGCGCCGCGGCGCAGGATCGCCCCGCGCTCATAGGCGCTGGTGCGCGACCAGCCAGGGAACGCCCTGTCCGCCGCCGTCAGCGCCTCGTCGAGCTCGGCCGCGCCCGCGTGCGGAAGCTGCGCGATCGCCTCGCCCGTCGCCGGATTGATCACGTCCGAAAAATTGGTGGCGTTGGGCCGGAACGATCCGTCGATGAACAGCGCGAGCGAGGGATAAGTCATTCCTGTTATGCTCCGATTGGCGATATGGTGCCGCCGGCACGGCGACACCTTCGCTTCGGACTTACAAG